>DRJH01000091.1 GCA_011052285.1 Gammaproteobacteria bacterium | reverse complement strand
TATGCTGAAAAATGCACTTTTTGAATTTTACAACCTACTGAATATAAGTGGGTTTTTAATTCATTACCGAGGTATTCTTCAGCACTATGAGTATATTCAGCGTGCGCGTGAGCAGCGGATAAAGCCTCTTTCCTTTGTCGAACAGGTAGTGGTGGACGGTGATGATGAAAAAATAGGGGTGTCTACGCTTCCTGTTCTGGATGAGCCACCAGTTATTGAAGATTTTGCCAAGCCAGATACTTCAGGCAGCGAGGAAGCGAGCCGTGAAATGCGTCTGGAAAGGTGGCAGAGAAAGTTACTGGATCTTTCACTGAGAAATCCCTTACTCAATTTTCGTCCTTCTCTAACCGCAACCGCAATTCCGACTGTTTGCCCTGACCCTGGATTATTGGAAGATAAATTAGCCGAGGGAAAGAAGATCAATGTTTTGTCTTTGCCAATCACGACCGTTGATGAAGGGCGGGATAGCACTATTCATAGTGTGCGAACGGGTGAAAATTTAGATGAGGCGCTAGTCTCCAGTGCCCTTGATAGGCATGAGATTTATGTTCGTGAAGAAAAGAAAAAACTCGAAACAAGGCTTATCGCTCTTTATCGCAAGGCTAAACGCGATCTGGAGGAAGGCGGCGCAAATATGCTTTTTCTTGCTTTGGGTTCAGGCCTCAAACCCTTGGTGGATGCGCTGGAAAGCGGTAAGCTGGCAATTGAGCGCCTGGAAGATGGTTTTGATGCATCATATTGTCGTTGGTGGGTTGAGAAGAAAATGGATGCAGATGATATTCTGCGTGGGTTTAATTCCGGTTTGCACCAAGATAAAATCGAACAATTTAAGGCCCTTGATGATCAGCTTCACTCGTTGACCAGTAGGTATGTGAGGGCGCGGATTTGTAGCCAAATCCCTCAAAAAGTGGAGCAAAAAGCATTTGATGCCGTAATCTTCGATGAAGCATCTCAAATCACGGTTTGGGATGCCATAGGATCCATTGCAAGAGCCAGGCAAACGATTGTTGCCGGCGACCCCAAACAGTTACCGCCGACCAGCTTCTTTGGTCGTTCGGGCGATGAGTCTGAAGATGTAGACGAAGGCGACTTGGAGAGTATTTTAGATGAAATGCTTGGCGCTGGCATACCAACAAGGCGTCTTGCTTGGCATTATCGCTCTGAAAACGAATCCCTTATTACCTTTTCAAATCACAAGTATTACGGCGGGAATTTAATAACTTTTCCATCGCCAACATTAGAAGATAGAGCAGTGCGATTGGTTCGCGTAAACGGCGTCTACCAGAAAGGCGGCGGTCGAACCAACCGCGAAGAGGCCGACGCTATTGTTACTGAAATTGTGCGCCGCCTTAAAGATCATATTTTTAACAGAAAAAACCGCACCATTGGTGTTGTGACGTTTAATGCTGAGCAACAGCGGTTAATTGAAAATTTGCTTGATGAAGTACGGCGGCATCACCCTGATATTGAACGTCACTTTGATGAAGATCTGATTGAACCTGTTTTTGTTAAAAACCTTGAATCCGTTCAAGAAGATGAATGTGATATTATCTTATTTTCAACCACTTACGGTCCGGATGCCTCAGGTAAAATATCCATGAACTTTGGCCCTCTAAACAGAGAGGGTGGTGAGCGCCGCCTTAATGTTGCCACTACCAGAGCGCGATCAGAAATGATCGTATTCTCTTCCCTTGGTTCCGATGACATTGATCTTTCCCGCACGTCGGCAACGGGTGTTAGAGACCTGAAGCACTTCCTGGATTTTGCAAACCGAGGGGTTAAAGCTTTGGGTGAGGCGGTGTATGGGTCACAAGGAGACTTTGATTCTCCATTTGAAGTTGCTGTTGCCCGTGGTTTGCAAGAGCGTGGTTGGACAGTTCACCCGCAAATTGGCGTGTCCGCTTTCCGTATAGATATTGGTGTCGTTCATCCGGACTTTCCGGGTCGATATTTGGTCGAACTCTTGAAGAGATACCTCTAAATGAGATTGCCGTACTTATGGACATGGTTACCAAACAATTCTCCATTCATGAAGAAGAACAATTGTTCAGGGAAGTCCTGGACCACTGTAGGATAAAGAGGCTTACAAGCAAGGCACGCAGCATCCTGGAAACCGCCAAGGAAATTATGCTGGCATGATTTCCTTGTGACTAAGCCATTTGAGCAATATTCCATAAAAATTATATGTGATCACGATATAGAGAGCCTGGAGATTATAGGAGTGATTTGTACATACCCTCTCCGCCAGTCAGCCTGACTCCCGGCTCCGAATCCACGCAAGCGCATGGCTCAGCCGCTGCATACTCTGCTCTTGACCGAGCAACCACAATGTCTTGTCGAGTGCTGGTGAAACTGCGGTGCCGGTAATGGCAACACGCACCGGTTGGGCGATTTTTCCAAATTTGATACCGGTCTCTGCCACAAATTGCTTGAGCACGTCGTGAATCGGCTCCGCTCGCCAGTCGGGCAACCGCTGCCAGCGGTTCCGCAGGGCTTCCAGGGGCTCGGCAACCACAAGCTTGAGATACTTGTGTGCGGCTTTTTCATCGAAACCGGGAAACGGGGTATAAAAAACCCGGCTTTTTTCGACCATCTCGACCAGGGTTTTAGCACGTTCCATCTGTACTTCATAGACATCCCTGACTGCGGGGCCATGCTCGAGATTAAGCCCATCGGCCGCCAGCATTTCGCCAAACCGGGCGACTTTGTCGGTCAGATCACCGGTTTTAATGTAGTGTTCGTTGAGCCAAACCAGTTTCTGTGCATTAAAGGTCGAGGCCGAATGATTGACGGTGCCCAGGTCAAACAGGTCGACCATTTCCTCACGGCTGAAGATTTCCTGATCACCATGGGACCAACCCAAACGCAACAGATAATTGAGCAGCGCTTCGGGCAGAAAACCTTGTTCACGATATTCCAGGACGCTGACCGCACCATGGCGTTTGGAAAGACGTTTGCCATCCCCACCCAGAATCATCGGTACATGAGCATAACGTGGCGCCTGGGCACCCAAGGCATTGAAGATATTGATCTGTCGAGGCGTGTTGTTGACATGATCATCACCACGGATCACATCAGTAATCGCCATATCCATATCATCTACCACGACGGTGAAGTTATAGGTCGGCGTCCCATCCGGTCGAGCAATGATCAGGTCATCAAGCTCCTGATTGCTGATCACGATACGACCACGGATCACGTCGTCAAATTCCACTGCGCCCTCAAGCGGATTCTTGAAACGAATCACCGGTTCCACACCGGGTGGAGGCGGCGCAGTGCGGTCTCGACAACGGCGATCATAGCGTGGCTTGATGCCAGCTGCCTTTTGCTGCTCACGCATGGTTTCGAGTGCTTCGCGACTGCAGTAGCAAGGATAGGCCAGATCGTGTTCGAGAAGCTCGTTGATCACTTCCGTGTAGCGGGGGAAGCGCTGGGTCTGATAGAAGGGGCCTTCATCCCAGTCCAAACCCAGCCACTGCATGCCCTCAAGGATGGCATCCACCGAAGCCTGGGTGGAACGTAGTCGATCGGTATCCTCGATCCGCATAACGAACTGGCCACCATTGTGACACGCATGCAACCAGGAAAAAAGTGCAGTACGCACACCCCCAATATGCAAATATCCTGTAGGGCTGGGAGCAAATCGTGTTCTGATGGTCATGCCTGAATCCTTGTTTTTCGGGCCGGTATTCTAGCAGAATCGGCCTTGAATAGTTACAAAATGTGCTGCCTTGCTGAGTGGATTTAGGGCATAATTCCACCTTTTCCAAAGGCATTACATCATGAAAGTTACAGTTATAGGCACCGGCTATGTTGGGCTGGTCAGCGGCACTTGTTTAGCCGAGGTTGGCAATGATGTGTTATGTATTGATACCGATCAGGACAAGATAAGCGGTCTCATGGAGGGGCGACTGCCGATCTATGAACCAGGCCTCGAAACCCTGGTAGCTAACAATGCTGAGGCCGGAAGATTGCAGTTCAGTACCGATATCAAAGCTGGCGTAGAGCACGGCGAGATACTGTTTATCGCAGTCGGCACGCCACCGGAAGAGAATGGCTCAGCTGACCTGCAGCATGTACTCAAGGTGGCCCAGGATATCGGTCAACACCTTACAGAGTACCGGGTACTGGTTACCAAATCCACTGTACCGGTGGGCACTGCCGACAAGGTCAGTGCAGTGGTTCGCAACGAACTCGAATGTCGTGGCGTAGAAATCGACTACAGCGTGGTCTCGAACCCTGAATTTCTCAAGGAAGGCGCCGCGGTTGAAGATTTTCTGAAACCGGACAGGATTGTCGTTGGTGCAGATGACTCGCGTGCTATTGCATTGATGCAGGCCCTGTATGCGCCCTTTAATCGCAGCCATAACCGCCTGATCGTTATGGATGTGCGCTCCTCCGAGCTCACAAAATACGCGGCCAATGCTCTGCTGGCCACCAAAATTTCCTTTATCAATGAATTATCACATGTCGCAGAACGTTGCCAGGCTGATATTGAAAAAGTTCGCCTGGGAATCGGTGCCGACCCAAGAATTGGTTACCATTTCATCTACCCTGGATGCGGCTACGGGGGTTCTTGTTTTCCCAAAGATGTAAAAGCCCTGATTCATTCCGCTAGCGAGCTGGGTGTTTCCACACAAATTCTGCAGGCTGTAGAAGCTGTCAATGAACGACAAAAACAACAGCCGGTAGTCAAACTCAAACAGCATTTTAACGGTCGGCTTACAGGTCTGCGTATCGCCCTGTGGGGCCTGGCCTTCAAACCCAATACAGATGATATGCGTGAGGCACCGAGTCGGATCATCATGGAGATGTTGTGGTCCGCAGGGGCGAATATTGTCGCTTTTGATCCCATTGCAGGAGATGAAACAGCACGTATTTATCCCGAACAGAGTAACTTGCTGCTGGTCGATGATCCATATCTTGCCCTGGAAGCTGCTGATGCACTACTGGTGATCACTGAATGGCAGCAGTTTCGAAATCCGGATTTCGCACGTATGCGCGAAGCTATGGCGCAAGCGGTCATCGTCGATGGTCGCAATATCTATGATCCCGCACAAATGTGCGATGCCGGCTTTACCTATTACAGCATCGGTCGTCAGTAATGCCTGTCGACCCACAACGGCTGGCAGCCGCACGGGTACTGGTTGTTGGAGATGTCATGCTTGATCGCTACTGGTTTGGTGATGTCGAACGTATCTCTCCTGAAGCCCCTGTCCCCGTGATCACGGTCCAGCACGAAGATTACCGCGCTGGTGGAGCCGCCAATGTGGCGCTGAATATTGCGGCACTTGGTGCACAGTGCGACCTGCTTTCGGTAATCGGAGATGATCAGGCAGGCCAGCAACTAACCGCAGTACTGGATGCCTCCGCAGTGAATGCCAGGATGATCGTCGACCACAGACTCACCACCACCGTTAAACTGCGCATCGTCTCGCGCAATCAACAATTGATCCGCGCAGATTTTGAAAAACAGCCCGACCATGAAGTGTTAGCCCACGGCCTCAGTGCTTTTCAAAATTTACTGCCGACTTGTGATGTCGTGGTCCTGTCTGATTACGGCAAGGGGGGTCTGCGCCATGTTGGTCAAATGATTAGCCTGGCCCATGCCCTTGGAAAAACTGTATTGGTCGACCCCAAGGAACGCGATTTCAGTCGCTACCGCAATGCTGATTTGATTACACCCAACCGAAACGAATTTATCGCTGCGGCCGGTGACTGGGAAACAGACCAGGAACTCATTAGCCTGGCACTGCAGATGATCCATAAGCATGAACTTGGCGGCTTACTGATTACCTTGGGTGAAGATGGTATGCACCTGGTCAATGCCAATGGCGAAACCGCCACCGATAGCGCGCACAGCCGTGAAGTCTATGATGTTAGTGGTGCAGGTGATACAGTCATTGCCGCCTACGCCGCCATGACCGCCGGAGGTTACGGACCACAATGGGCGATGCGGGTAGCCAATATTGCAGCCGGCATTGTGGTCGGCAAACTGGGTGCTGCAGTAGCCAACCAGGACGAGGTACTGCAGCAACTACAGCTGGAAGGCCGTTCATGATAACAAACTTGTAATCTTGCATTCTGACGCCAGCCATGCCACGCTATTGCCCATGGATGTTTATAAAGAAGCAGAACAACTAGCCAAAGTACCGATGCTTGCGGGGCTTAAGTCCTCAAAGCTGAAGCTGCTTGCTTTCACCAGCGAATTAGTCACCCTTGAGCCGGGACAAATACTGTTCCATAGAGGCGAACCCTCAGATTGCACCTTCGTCATTATGCAAGGTATGGCGGAAGTTCTTACCACAGGACAAGACGGCAAGCCGTTGATTGTGCTCAGCCTCGGCATGCATGAGCTCATCGGTGAAATGGGTGCAATCACCAATGCTCCACGCATCGCCTCGGTCAGAGCTGCCAATAAGTTGCTGGTGCTTCGCATTGAGCGGGATACCTTCCTCGGTTTACTTAGTGAAAATTCGGATGTAGCCCTGGATGTCATGCAACAACTGACCAATAAGCTCGCCAAATCCCACGCTCAGGCCGAACAACTCGAAATTGCTCTGCAAAACGCTGGTCTTCCCCACCCCTGACCCCGTTATGCCTGCACCGACACTGATTACCCCTGCGCTATTCGTTGCCTTGTGGTTGCGGACCGTAAAAAACTCCACAAAGGATCAGGCACAACAGGTCTTTCGACAACTTGACCAACATTACAACAATGCCCAGCGGCATTACCACAACTGGTCGCATATCGCTCAGTGCCTGGGGTTTATCGAAGAAATGGCCGAGCAACTTGAAGCCGCAGATCGCGTTCGACTCGCAATCTGGTTTCATGATGTTATTTGTACGCCTGGACAATCCGACAATGAGCACCGCAGCGTTAATTTTTTCCGCCATTGCGTCGCTGATCCAGTGACCAACTCAACGCTATGCGACCACATAGAACGTTTAATCATGGCGACATGTCATTGCGGTGACCTGACATCGGTAGACCTCGCTGCCATGGCAGATGCTGACCTGGGGAGTTTTTGCCTGCCTTGGGATCAATTTCATCGTGATAGCCTGCATGTCGTAGAAGAATACGGCGACAGTGACCGCGCGGAGAAAAAAGCCGGGAAAGCGGCTTTTCTACAAAACCTGCTGGAGCGACCAAGTATCTATCATTCAGTCCATTTCCTGAAATTCTATGAGAGCAGAGCGCGTGACAATATCCAGCGTGAACTGGCATTAATGCAAGAACAATAAACCGGTCGGCTCCTGTTCTCGAACAGCCACCAGGAAACTATCCTGGGTCCCGGTCTCAGTCATCAGCGACCTCTTTCGGCAATTCTTCCACTGTATATACCTGCACCGGCCGATGATGCCCGCGGATCGACTCACGACCCTTGTCGATAAACAACAACGTTTTATCCTGTACCTGCTGACGGGTCTTGTGCGTCAGCAAGATTCGGGTCCCGGTCTTTTTGTTAAGTTGTTCCAGACGGGCAGCAAGATTGACGACATCACCATGGACCGTATAGTTGAGTCGGTCCGGCGTTCCCACCAGGCCGCCGACTACGGTCCCGGTATTGATCCCGATACGGGCTTTCAAATGCAGATTACCCCTGCAGAAGGAACTCCGGGCCAGTACCTGTTGAATCTCGATTGCTGACTTAACCGCCATCTCGGCATGGTTGGCCGTGGTATCCGGCAAATTAAAACTGGCAAGGATGGCATCACCCTGAAACTGGTTAATGACACCCCCATACTTTCTGACCGGAGCCACGATGGCGGTGAAATATTCGTTCAGAGTCATGACCAGTTCCTCGGGCTTAAGCTGCTTTCCAATGGCGGTAAACTGCTCCAAATCCGCAAACAGGATTGTCGCTTCACGAACCTCACTTTCCCCGAACCGATTATCACTACTTTGGCTGGAAATATCCTCAACCACTTTATTCGGCACAAAGCGAGACAATCCATCCACAGTATTATGCTCCCTGGCCGCCTGTACCAACAGCCGACGCGCCCGGATAATCGCGATGGTTAAAATCAGGGTGACGACCAGAATCGAAATGATTTTATCAATCTCCGCCCCTGCCAGAATATTGTTGGAAGTCATATACAATATGTAGTCACGGGTAATATGCACGGAAGGTGGCATTTTATCGATGGCATAAATCAGCATGAATGCCCATCCAGCAGCAGCTACCAGCCCGGAAAGCACCACAAAACCCGGCTCAAAACGCAGTGCACGTAAGGCAATAAAAATAAACACATACAGCAGCGTCGGTGCCTTGAGATAAAATGAGGGTGGCTGATTATACTGGAGGTGAAAACTCCAGATCAGCCCCATCAGCAACACCATATCAACAATCACGGAAGCCACCAGAAACCAAAATGGCAAGCTGCGTGCATGCGCCACCCAGAGTCGCATCACAGTAAACAGAAAGTACAAGCCCAGGAACCAAGGCACCGGGGTAAAGCTACTGGCAACGAAAGCCTTGGGCGAAATAGCATACAAAACCCCGAATGTCACCACAATCAACAGCTGAATCCAGCCGATCAGAATTTCGCTGGCATCCTGTTGTTGGTGAATGGAATCCACCACCTGCTGTGGTAAACGCTGCTCATCCCCCTTACCAGCCATCCAGTAGTGCAATCGACGAAGTGCATTTTTCATGGCAATAAATTTATATTCTTTGAACAAGGATGCAGAGAGTATACTAAGCACTCATCGGGCCAGATGTTCCTTTGGATTGATTTTGCCACAATAAGTTCAACTAGAAACCCCCCGAAAATATCCTCCAGGCTGTCACTGCCCGCAACCATGGATTTGTAATGACCGTTAGACTAAATCATGCAAGAGTCCTTATCTACAGCCACGATACCTTTGGTCTTGGCCACCTGCGTCGTTGTCGTGCTATTGCGCATTCGCTAATTGACCGCTACAAAGGCCTTTCCGTACTGATTATTTCCGGCTCTCCGATTATTGGTAGTTTTGATTTTCGTGCTCGTGTTGATTTTGTTCGGGTTCCCGGTGTTATCAAATTGCGAAATGGTGACTACATCTCCCTCGGACTGCACATTGACCTTGAAGATACCCTGAAAATCCGCACTGCCATCATTCAACAAACTACGGAAACTTTCGCCCCGGATGTATTCCTGGTCGATAAGGAGCCGCTGGGTTTCAGAGGTGAGGTAGTCAGCACATTGACAACATTACGAAAAAAAGGCTGTACCACCATACTCGGGCTGCGCGATATCATGGACGAAGCCGTACCGCTGCAACGGGAATGGCAAAAAAAAGGGGTCTTTGGTCACCTGGAGGAATTGTATGATCAAATTTGGGTTTATGGTCACAAATCGATGGGAGACCCTTTATCGGGCCTGACGGTGAAGCCACAGCTGCGCCAGAACTTGCTGTATACCGGCTATATCAAACAACCGATTTCCAGTAATTATCCAGGGCCACTGCAAGTCACACCACCTGATCCCTATATTCTGGTCACGGCTGGTGGAGGGGCTGATGGCGAACATCTGATCGATTGGGTTCTACGAGCCTATGAACAATACCCGGATCTGCCTATCGGTGCACTGGTGGTCTTTGGCCCATTCATGGCTTCACAGCAACAATTGGCTTTTCAGCAACGTGTTGATGCGTTGTCCCAGGTGGCTGCGATCACCTTTGACAGCCAACTGGACAGCATCATGGCAAAGTCGGTAGGCGTTATTGCCATGGGTGGTTACAACACCTTCTGTGAAATCCTGGCACTCGATAAACCAGCTGTACTGGTACCACGAACCGAACCCAGGAAAGAGCAATGGCTACGAGCCAGCCGGGCACAAAAACTGGGTCTTTGCCAGATGCTGGAATACCAGCCGATGGCACCAGCGGCCGTTATGGCGGATGTACTTCTCCATCTTAGTACCCATCCGCAACAACCCTCGGCTATCGGGCTCGATGGTTTTATGTCAGGCCTTGATACCATCTGTCAACGTATGGAATCGCTATTGCCATGGAGCCAGCCCGAGAACAGAACTCGTAACGAGGGGATGTTACCTTGAGACGGGTTTTTTCCATGATTCCAAGCGAATACTTGTTGTATTTAATTAGAATCAAGGGAAATCTGGCTCACCGGCTCTCCTGCAGCAGCCTCTCTGACCTTAAACAGGCTGCTGATATACATGGAGATGCAACACACATGGGACGTGGCTGTTGAGCGCCAAAACCATTCTGTTTCATGTTGAATCACTGCTCGGCAGCGGCCATAGCCGACGTATTGATCTCATTGCCCGTGCTTGTCAGGAAATGGGTATGCATCCATGGTTGGCCACTGGACACCCCTGGCAGGACGCTGCAAATCCTCTTCCCTATCCCCTCATCCCGTTACCTGCGGGCAACGTGGTAGATGGTAATTTCAGTCATATGCTGGATGCCGATGGGCACTTGGTTGATGCCGTCTGGTGGCAGCACCGGGCAGCCATGCTACGAGAACGTATTGAGGCCATTCGTCCGGCAGCACTTGTCATAGAAGGCTTTCCATTTGCCAGAAGGCGCTTTCGACAGGAGATTCTTGGGCTTATTGGACAGGTAAAATCATTGCGCCCCACGGCACTGATTGTATCCTCTATCCGCGATATCCTGCAACCCAGAAGCCCGGAAAGGGAGGAAGCTGCACAAGTCTGGTTACAATATTTTGATCGTGTACTCGTCCACGGCGACCCTCAATTCATACCCCTGAGTACAAGTTGTGGCTTTGCCAGCAAGATCGAATCTTGCTGTTTTTATACCGGTTGGGTGACTCCACCTACCACAGAGTCAAGCACCGACCAGCAAGGCACAAATATCGGTCTCCGGGGCAAAGGTGAGGTGATCGTGTCAACTGGCGGCGGTGCTGTTGGAGCCGAACTGTTATCCGTCATCGCCGAGGCCAAAGGCTTGTCTCGACATTTGCGTGATGTCACCTGGAGGGTACTCGTAGGACACCGGGGTCAGACCATCAAGCCCGGCACAGGCATCATTGTTGAGCCGGTGCGCGCAGATTTCTCCACGTTACTGGCGAATTGCAGGGTTTCGATATCACAAGCTGGCTATAACACCGTTGCCGACCTGGTCACGGCCAATGCCCACGCCGTGTTGGTGCCATTTGAAGGTAGCGGTGAGCAGGAGCAATTGCTGCGCGCCAACCGTCTTGCCGAACTGGGCCGTGCTACCGTAGTCAGAGAAACCGCGCTGACTGCGACCAATCTGGCCGCGGCGGTTGACCGTGCCGACCGGCTGCCCCAATCAGCCCCACTGGCCATTGACCGGGCTGGTGCCAACAAAACGGCCACTTTGCTACGGTCATGGCTGGAAAGCTAACGCCTTGGCGCCGTTAGCTATTCTCGGACAGCCTGCAGAGCCCCTACGCAGCAGTTTGGTTACTGACTTTTCGTGCAGCCGTGCGTTTCCCAGTTGGCTTCTTGGCCACCGACCTCGTGCTCTTTGTCTTGGCCTCGGTAGAAACTTTGCTAACACGCCGAGTTCGGCTGGCGCGTGTCGCCGGTTTTTTCTTGACAGCCGTTTTCCTGGCCGCCTTTTTTGTCGCTTTTTTCCTTACTGGCTTGCCATTTTCAGCCAACCATCGTTGTGCCTGCTCCAACGTAACGGACTCACCCTCCGTACCTTTGGGAATACGGGCATTGTTCTCACCATCGGTAATATAGGGTCCGTAGCGGCCCCGTAAGACTTGAATACCCTGCTCGGTAAAATCGTGGATCACCCGATTTGCGTCCCGTTCTTTCTTCTCAGCCACCAGTTCAAGCGCCCGATCCCGGGTAATAGTATACGGATCATCATCTTTTTTCAGTGAGACAAAAAGACTGCCAAAACGAACATAGGGGCCAAAACGCCCGATATTGACCTGCATTTCCTCACCTTCCGCGGTTTCTCCCATATCGCGCGGCAGGGTAAATAACGCTAACGCTACTTCAAGGTTGATCTGATCCATTTTCTGGCCGGGTCGCAAACCGGCAAAACGCGGCTTTTCTTCATCTTCACGAGTTCCGATCTGCACAAACGGACCATACCGCCCCATTCTTACTGTGATCGGCCGACCTGACTGCGGATCTACACCCAGCTCCCGCGCCTGCAACACCTCACTGCGCTTGACAGATTCCTCCTTGGACTTGATGAGCGCAGAAAAATCCCGCCAGAAGCGGGCCATGATAGGCTTCCATTCTTTCTCACCACGTGACACTGCATCCAGAGCATCTTCCATACGGGCAGTAAAATTATAGTCAACATAACGCTCGAAGTGCTCAGTCAGGAAACGATTGACAATGCGTCCGATATCCGTGGGGACGAATCGTTTGCGATCGATTTCCACATAACTACGAAACTGCAAGGTAGAGATAATACTGGCGTAGGTGGAAGGCCTGCCAATTCCATAAGCTTCCAGGGTTTTAACAAGACTGGCTTCACTGTAACGGGGTGGAGGTTCGGTAAAATGCTGCTCCTTGCGCAGAGCCAGCAAATCAACCATTTGGCCTTTTTTCAACGACGGCAGAAATTTCTGATCGGCATCCTCTTTGCTGTCATCACGTCCTTCCCGATACAAAACCATAAAGCCCTGGTTTGCCACCGTGGAGCCGCTCGCACGAAAAAGATGGTTCTCACCCGCTCGCAACACCACAGTAACCGTGTGCAAGGTCGCGTAGATCATTTGACTGGCAACGGCTCTTTTCCAGATCAACTCATAAAGTTTGAATTGCTCATCGTTAAGACTCGATCGAATCGCTGCCGGAACCCGCGCTGCGGCAGTCGGACGCACGGCTTCATGTGCCTCCTGAGCATTCTTGGATTTGGTTTTGTAGATATTGGGGGTGGTCGGAATATTCTCTGCCCCATATTGACCTACGATCCAGTCACGAATTTCAGCAACCGCCTCCTGAGCCAGGTTCACAGCATCCGTACGCATGTAGGTGATCAGCCCAACACTGTCACCCTCGATACGGATGCCTTCATACAGCTGCTGAGCCACCCGCATGGTACGCTGCGCGGTAAACCCCAGCTTGCGGGCCGCTTCCTGCTGCAGGGTCGAAGTTGTGAAAGGTGGCGCGGGATTGCGCTTACGCTGCCTGGCCTCGACACTGTCAACATGCAGGCGGCCTGCAGCTGCGCGCAGAAGCTCCGACTCCATCGCGGTGGCCTGTGCAGCATTGCTGATCGAGAACTGAGTCAATTTCTCTCCCGCAAAATGACTGAGGCGAGAAACAAACGACTCAGCACCTGAAGTCAGGTCAGATTCGATACTCCAGTACTCTCGGGTCTTGAAGCGTTCGATGGCCTCCTCCCGCTCTACAATCATGCGTAATGCCGGGCTTTGTACCCGACCCGCGGAAAGGCCGGTTCGAACTTTTCTCCACAACAGGGGCGACAGATTGAATCCCACCAAATAATCAAGTGCCCGGCGTGCCTGTTGTGCATCAATGAGACTTTCTGATAAGCCACGCGGCTCCTCAATCGCCTGATGAATTGCTCTTTTGGTGAATTCGTGGAATGCAACCCGGTAGACTTGCTTGTTTTCAGCACCTTGCGATCTTTCAATAGCTCATGAATATGCCATGATATGGCCTCACCTTCTCGATCGGGGTCGGTTGCGAGATAGATAATATCGGCTTTCTTTGCTTCGCGAATGATCGCATCTACATGTTTCTTGTTTTTTTCCACCAACACATAGCGCATGGCGAAATCATGTTCAGGATCTACGGCGCCCGTTTTGGGTTCCAGATCCCGAACATGCCCATAAGAGGCAAGCGCAGTAAAATCTTTCCCCAGATAACGGGAAATCGTGCGCGCCTTGGTTGGCGACTCAACAATAATGAGTTGTTTACTCATCCGGCTCCTGTCGTATTGTTCTTTAGAGCTGGCATCAGCAGTACGACCACCAGTCCGGCACTATCACGGCTAATCGGTGGCGGAAAATCAGTGCAGGTGGGCTGAAATACCATCCTGCACCCAGGCTTCTGTCCAGCTGATATCTTCATTAATGGGCTGTTGGCGATTACACAGTACCATCAGGATCACCCACTTGAATTGTTCAAGATCCATTTCATCGACTTCCAGGGCCATGACGCGTTCCAGCACCATTTCACGACTTAAAGGATCAAGTATTCCAGCATTTTCAAGTGTCAACATAAGGCCAAAAGCTTCCTGACCCAATCGCTCACGTTCTTCGGGCAACAAATAGCGCATCGAACCTTTATGACCACCACTGCTGTCTTCGTCCTGCTGTTCACAAATGCTCGACAACTCTTCGAGCCAGCTGAATGCATTGTTGATATCAATTGCGCTGAAACCGGCCTGATTGAGTTCAGCTGTCAACACATCCTGGCTGGTCGCATAGTCACCACCATCTGCCAGGTAATTGTCAAAGAGGTATAGCAGCACTTCCAGGACGTTCTCTTTCATTTGCCTCGATTCCATCATTACGTTATTTGAGCGGTCATACAAACCGCTCAGCTCAACTGCTGAAAACGACCATCAACCGTACTGGCTACACGGCCTTCCACTTCAAGGCGCAGCAGCATCGCTGAAACTGTCGCCGCAGTCAATCCACTTCGCACAACAATTTCATCCAGGGTGAGTATTTCCTGGCCCACCAGTGCCAGTATGGGGTCTATAACAGCTGTTGACAAGTCCGACGCGGTCATTGAAGGCTCTGTCTGCCCGCTTTGTGGAACCGTTAATACTGCCACAGGCAGTTCCTCAACAATATCGGTAATGGTCTCGACCAGCTTTGCACCTTGGCGCAGCAATGCATGGCATCCCCGTGACAAGGGGGATTTAATAGAGCCGGGAACAGCGAAAACCTCCCGCCCCTGTTCAGCTGCCAGGCGCGCTGTGATCAATGAGCCACTACGACTTGCCGCTTCCACGATCAGAACACCCAGTGACAACCCCGAAATCAGTCGATTTCGCTGTGGAAATCTCCAGCGGGTTACTGGTGTGGCCGGCGGGTACTCTGACACCAGAACTCCCTGCTGGCGTATCGCTTGGGCCAGTTTGGTATGGCACGTCGGATACACCCGGTCCAGACCGGTGGCGGCGACAGCCACGGTCCAGCCATGGTGCTCCATTGCCGCCTGGTGGGCAGCACGGTCAATTCCCAGAGCCAGTCCACTGGTGATACCCAGACCATAGCCACACAAAGCCGCCGCTAATTCAGTCGTAATTTTACGCCCCAGTGGAGTTGCCAGGCGGCTACCGACCACTGCCAGTTGCGGCCTCGACAGTAACTCACTACGGCCTTGAAAATAAAGCACTACCGGCGCATCAGGCATGACCTTTAGCTGCGCTGGATAATCCCGATGCTGTAAGGATAAGGCTCCATTTCCTGGTAATGCGAGCCAATCACAAATAAAACCAATCTCTACCTGACGGGCCTTTTGCACACAAGCCACAGTACGGCGGTTACCCGCAAAGGTGTCCAGCAACTGTTGATCCGAAGCAGCAAACAACTGATCTGCTGATCCGAACGGCTCCAAAAGCCGGTTTTTATTTAAAGCAGATAATCCACTCAAAGCCGACAGTTTCAACCAATCCGGAGAAATACTCTCCCTTGAAATATGCTTTTTGCCCAAAAGGAACCTCCTTGTCCCCCTCCAGTTTTCTCCAGCTACCTGTCTACCGAACACCATCTCAGGGCGTGACCACCACATCCCCCAACCGAATCGACCGCACAGCTTCAACGATTAAGCCGTAACTAACTTTCTCAAATGTACGAAAAACCATCAATAAACCGGATGGTTCATCCGGTAAAGCAAACATGCGATCGGTTACCGGGTCCCTGGCCTGCCCTTGCTGATACTGAATCTGCAATACATCCCCCGCTTGCATGCCTTCCCGACGCCCCAGACTCAATATTACCACCTGGTAGGGGCCAGCCTCACGAACACCCCCCAAAATACGTAACAGATAGCCTTTGACCTGTTGCTTCGGCGCTTTGGGCTGGTAATACGGTAGCGCGATTTCTTGTTCCACCGGCATCAATCGATCACCAGAACCAATCTCCTGAGCAGCCGAAGTCAACACCAGTTTAGCCGGATCACCAAATCGCAATAACTTTGCAGTACCGAGAAAACGGGCCTCATAACCAAGTACTTCGCCAGTTTTAGGGTGGGTAAGGACGTCCCCATTACGAAACACCTGATAATATTTCTGCTTGGCATCGGTCAAACCACGCGCATAAAACCGATCCATTTTGCCGATGATCAAATGTTTGTCGATACCACCAATAACATAACCCAGCTTATCAAGGGCGTATTTTTCGACTACCTGCGGTCGACTGAGAAAGGCTTCGATGGCACTCGGTGGTATCGTGGGGATAGGATTCCGGCGGAATTCGGCATGAATTTTTGGCGATAATTTCAGCGTTTGCCGTGGTAAAAGTTTCAATTGAGGCTGCTTGCTCGTCCCTACCATAACTAACACATCACCGGGATAAATTCGATGAGGATTGCTGATTTGCTCATTCAGCTGCCACAATACCGGCCAGCGCCAGGGGTCATTTAGATAACGCCCGGCGATACCCCACAAGGTGTCACCCTTAACGATGGTATAGCGGAGTGGGTAACCCGTACGCAGCTCGAGTGCCTGCACATTACCAGCAACCGCCAGAACCAGACCCACCACCAAGCCGGATACTACTGCTAATCTGCTCATATCTTTTAACTTCACCTGGCCAAATCCCTTCGTTTTTGATCCGATCAGTCTAGCCCAGCAGGTATAATACGTCCAGCTGGGCAGGGGGCTTCCCGGTAGTTTGTAACAACCGGTTACCAAAACCCGGCACATGTACACCACGGCAGCAGCAATGGATACCAGAAAATGGCTTTACTCGATATACTCGTTTACCCTGACCCGAGGCTGCGCAACAAAGCGAAACCGGTTGACCGGGTAGATCTGGCCATCCAGCAGTTAATCGATGATATGGCACAAACCATGTATGCGGCACCGGGTATCGGCCTGGCTGCCACACAAGTCAATATTGCCAGTAGAATCCTGATCATTGATATTTCGGATAATAAAAACAAG
Organism: Gammaproteobacteria bacterium; assembly: GCA_011052285.1. Lineage (GTDB taxonomy): Bacteria > Pseudomonadota > Gammaproteobacteria > Arenicellales > DRJH01 > DRJH01. The sequence goes on along the minus strand of DRJH01000091.1, from coordinate 7,548 downwards.
CTGCAGGCTTTTATCAACCCGGAAATTATCCGTGCCACAGGTGAGCATGAATATGAGGAGGGGTGCCTTTCCGTACCCGGAGTGTACGCCAGGATTACCCGACCCTCGGCTGCTACGGTACGTGCTCTTGACCGTGAAGGCAATCCCTTCGAAGTCACGGCCGATGGCCTTCTTGCCACCTGCCTGCAACACGAAATTGACCATCTTGACGGCAAGGTGTTTGTCGATTATCTGTCACGTTTAAAGCAGGAACGAATCCGCAAAAAAATGCACAAGGAACTTCGGCAGCAGGAGCCCGAGCCGGGACGTCGTCAGGCCATCTAGTGAAACTGACAGATGTGAAGATCGCCTTCGCCGGAACTCCGGAGTTTGCGAAAATAACACTGACTGCGCTACTTCAGTCCGGTATACGACCCTGTGCGGTCTACACCCAGCCTGACCGCCCACGAGGACGCGGTCGCAAAGTGACCCGTAGTGCCGTAAAGAGCACCGCGCTCGAACATCAACTTGTACTACACCAACCACAAAGACTTTCCAGCCAGGAATCTATCCAACCCTTGGTCGACTGTCAGCCCGACTTGCTGGTCGTGGCCGCATATGGCCTTATCTTACCGCAACAGGTGCTCAACTTGCCTCGTTTGGGTTGCGTAAACATCCATGCTTCACTATTGCCGCGCTGGCGCGGAGCAGCGCCCATTGCACGTGCCATTGAAAATGGTGACCACGTGACCGGCATCACCCTGATGCAAATGGCCCGTGGTCTTGATAATGGGGATATCCTGCACCAGGAGCCACTGAAAATCAAAGCCCTTGATACCACCGCAACACTACAAGAAAAACTGGCAATACTGGGTGCAAAGACTCTGCTCGACTATTTGCCAATCTTGTTGTCAGGTCATGCCCACCCTCAACCCCAGGATGAAGGCCGGGCCTGCTACGCCAGTAAGCTTGAAAAAACGGAAGCACAAATCGACTGGCGCCGTAGCACTATACTGCTGGATCAACAAATACGGGCCTTTAATCCATTCCCGATTGCACGCACCAACCACCACCAACGAACCATACGTATCTGGCGAGCACAACCTGAGCCATCCACACCGAACCGTGATCATTGTGTGCCGGGAGAAATTCTGGCCGTCGACAACAGCGGAATTGTGGTTTGTTGTGGTGAGGGCACACTGCGACTTCTGGAACTGCAACGTGCTGGTGGCAAGCGCTTGCCTGTGGCAACTTTTCTGAATGGCTACCGATTGTCAGCTGGTGATCATTTACAAACTACTTGTTGTTAAATCATGGTGCCTGGAACACTCCGCTTACTTGCGGCCAGAATCGTTCTCAAAGTCCACGAAAACAGGCAAAGCCTGAGTGGACAGGTAGAACATTGCTGCCAGGAATACTTGTTATCAACACTGGATCGCCGGCTGTTGACAGAGCTGGCCACCGGAGCTCTGCGCTGGTCACATCGATTGGATGCCGTTCTCGCTCAATTACTCAACAAACCCTTGCGAAAACGTGATCAGGACTTGTATTGTCTGCTCAAAATTGGCCTCTACCAATTACAATATACCCGCATCCCCGCCCATGCGGCGGTCAATGAAACGGTCGCAGCCTGTCGACCACTCGGCAAGGTGTGGGCCGAACGAATGGTCAATGCTGTCCTGCGCAACGCACAGCGCCAGGAATCAACACTGGAGGCCAAACTCGAGCATCAACAGAAAGTCAGTTACCCGGGCTGGTTGTACCGTGCGATCCGCACCCACTGGGGCTCACATGCCGCTGCGATCTTCGCTACCAGCAACCAGCGCCCAGATCTCGTACTCAGGGTTGATACCTCCCGAATCGGCCGCGAACAGGTCATCGATCAACTGGCTGAGCGAGGCCTGGCAGCACAAGCAGTGGCCGGGGTAGCCTCTGCTCTGCGGCTGCATAAAGCGGTCCCACCTGCCACTTTGCCAGGCTTTGCCGAAGGCTTGCTATCGGTTCAAGATGCCGGCGCCCAGCTTGCTGCTCCCTGGCTAACACCTTCATCCGGGCAGCGCGTCCTGGATGCTTGTGCCGCTCCAGGCGGAAAGACAGCCCATATCGCCCAACTTCAACCAGGCTGTAAGATCACTGCCATTGATCTGTCCGATGAACGGCTACAACGTGTTCGAGAGAATTTGCAGCGTATCGGCTACCACAAGGCTGAAGTCTTTTGTGCTGATGCCACGCAACCAGATAGCTGGTGGTCCGGTAACCCTTATGACCGAATACTGCTCGACGCACCCTGTTCAGGTAGTGGCGTAATTCGGCGTCATCCAGACATAAAAATCTTGCGTCAACCTCAAGATATCGGCATGCTGGCCGAGAGTCAGAAAACGCTATTACATGCGTTGTGGCCCCTTTTGAAAAGTGGTGGCAAAATGTTGTATGTCACCTGCTCCTTGTTGCCGGAGGAAAACCAACTACAGATTACTGATTTTTTGAACTATTTTCCGGATGCCAAGTACCATTTACCCAATGGGATCGGTCTCGATACCGGTCATGGCCGTCAACTTTTACCTGGTATCCATGCTACTGACGGATTCTTTTATGCCTGCCTGGAAAAACTGTAACCGTTTATTTTTTTGCCTGCTGCTGAATTTGCTGTTGAGCGCGGTCAGCCGGGCTGATTTCGCCCTGACAGAGGTCTCGGCGACACTTTCAGCAACCCATTTGACAGTCAGTACCCGTGGCAAACTTAGCCTCAGTGATCATGTCAAGGAAGCCGTCGCCAATGGTATCCCGCTGGATATCGTCATCTACCTGCGGCTGAAACGTGACCGAGCCTGGCTATGGGACCCCACTGTTGCCGAGTGGAAAATACGTACACGACTACGATTTCACGCCTTATCGGCCAGATATATTGTCGAATTTCCAGCCCAACATACCTCAGAAAGTCATTCTTCATTAGCCAAGGCCCTGGCTGCCATCGGCAACACTCGATCCTTTAATCTGCCATTACCAAAAAATCTCGAATTTAACGCCAAACAGTACGATTCTGGTCAATACTATGTTACAGCCAAAATACTACTGGATATAGAGGCCCTGCCCATCCCGCTACGACCCCTCGCTTACACCCTGCCATCTTGGTGGCTGGATAGTGACTGGAGCTCATGGTCACTGCATCTTTAAGCCGCAGGGTGCTACTCCGGGCTTCGTTTGTTTTACTCTTCGGAGGCCTGTTGGCGGCCTTAATCATGCTCACGGCAGCCGCCCGACACAGCGAATTTTTTGGCCGTTATTACTCCATACTGCTGGTCGTCAATATCCTGGGCATTGTGTTGCTACTCGGGCTCATCATCCCCAATTTGTGGCGTCTTATACAACAATATCGTGACCGTAGACTCGGTTCTCGACTGACCTTGCGCATGCTGGGTACCTTTGTCGGAATAGCGCTGCTGCCATTGGTTGTGGTTTACTATTTTTCGGTCCAGTTCCTCAGTGAAGGCATCGATAGCTGGTTCAATGTCCGGATCACCAAAGCCCTCGACGATGCCAGGCTACTGGGACGATCGACTTTGGAAACGGTAAAACAGGATTCCTTGCAAGAAGCACAGCAGATCGCCAGTACACTAGCAGGTGAACATGATTTGGTGGCTGCGATTAATGACATCCGGCAACAACATCAATACGATGAACTAACACTGTTCGAATATAATGGTCAGATCCTGGCCTCCAGTTCCGTGGACCAGACCTCATTGTTACCGGACCGCCCTCCTGAAGCACTCCTCAACAAATTGCGTAGCGGCACCTACCAGATCAACCTCAAACCACTGGCAGATGACAGCATTAAATTACGTATTCTGGTGCCTGTATTTGGGCAATCTGTTACCCAGCCACTGAGAATCCTGCAGATTATCCGCAGCCTGCCATTGCGCCATGCCAAGCTCAGTGCCAGCCTCGAATCCGCAGTTCGTGAATACAAACAAATCAAATTTCTGCGCCAGCCACTCAAATTTACCTTCGTCCTGACCTTATCACTGATTGCATTGGCAACCCTGTTAATGGGGATCTGGGCGGGCATCTTCTCATCCCGAAGGCTGATCAAGCCGCTGCGTGATCTGGCGATGGGTACCCGTGCCGTTGCTGACGGCAACTACGACACCACCCTGCCGGTCACGCAGCGTGATGAATTCGGTATTCTGGTTGAATCTTTCAACGATATGACCCGTAAAATCCAGATCGCTCGAGATGAAACACAACGCGCCCAACGTGAGTCCGATTCACAACGCACCTATCTACAGACCGTATTAAGTCATCTCTCGTCCGGAGTCATGTCCGTGGACCTGGAACTGCGCCTACGCACCTTCAATCCAGCTGCCGAGGAAATATTGGGTCTGGACCTAAACGCAACAAAGGGTCAAACCTTACCGCAGGTTACCAACGCATTTCCTCAAGTTGCCCCATTGTGGGAGTTGATCAATCAGGGCATCAATGATGGTCAACCTGAATGGCAAGGTGAAATATCTCTGAACACGGCCCGTGGGCGACGTATTTTGATTATACGCGGCAGTCAGTTGTGCAGCAGCCGTGCTACAGATGACGGCTTTGTGGTGGTGTTTGATGAAATTACTGACCTGGTGCAGGCACAACGCAATACAGCCTGGGGTGAGGTGGCACGACGACTGGCTCATGAAATCAAGAATCCTCTGACCCCCATCCAACTTAGCGCCGAACGCATTCGTAGCAAATATCTTCACACCCTGCCAGCTGACAACCGGGACGCCCTGGAGCGGGCAACACGCATTATCGTACAGCAAGTCGATGCTATGAAGCAGATGGTCAATGCCTTTTCAGACTATGCTCAACCCGTACTGATAACCACCACAAACGTCGATCTTAATCGACTGGCTAGTGATGTTGCAGAACTGCATCGTGGAAAACAACAGCCGGAAATTATCCTCAAACTATCCAATGAGATACAACCGGTTGTCGCCGACGCCAATCGCATACTACAGGTATTGAATAATCTGATCATTAACGCCTGTGATGCCCTGCAATTGCCGAAACAGCCCGATGCGGCCACCCCAAGTATAGAAATCAGTACTCATCCACAAGAGGATCATGGTCAACACTATGTTGAACTGACCGTAGCAGACAACGGCCCGGGCTTTTCCAGCAAGCTTCGAAGTGATATCTTTGAGCCTTATGTCACGACAAAAACAAAAGGCACCGGTCTCGGACTGGCCATTGTCAAACGCATTATCGAAGAGCATGGTGGAAAAATCTGGGCCTCGACCACTCAGCCCCACGGTGTCACTGTTACCGTGCTACTACCGGTCAGCGGCAACAAAGCAAAAATTCATGTTGAATCTATTCTATCTCACAAGGGTCAAACTGTCTCATGAGCTACAGCATACTTATCGTTGATGATGAGCCGGATATTCGGGAAATTGTAAAGGATATTCTGACCGATGAAGGTTATCGCGTCCTGACTGCGGAAAATGGCGAGGTTGCCCGCAGCACTGCCCGCGAACAGTCCATTGATCTCATTTTGCTCGATATCTGGATGCCGGATGTGGATGGCGTCACTTTACTCCAGGAATGGTCTTCTCATCCAGAATGGAATATCCCGGTAATCATGATTTCCGGTCACGGAAATGTTGAAACTGCGGTTGAGTCGGTACGCCTGGGTGCGTATGATTTTCTGGAAAAACCGTTGTCTACTGCTAAATTACTGGTTACCATAGAACGTGCGTTACAAACTCGAACTTTACGTGCGGAAAATCAACAATTAAAGAAACGCCTCAAACCGCAGTCTGAGCTTCTAGGCAGTAGTGCGCTCATGGCTGGGTTGCGCCATACTCTGCAACAAGTTGCAGATACTGACAGCAGGTTATTGCTCAGTGGGGCGCCAGGAAGTGGTAAAGATGTCGCCGCACGTCATGTCCACGCGCTAAGCCATCGCCGGGAACAACCTTTTGTCGATCTCAGCCTCGCGGTAGCCCATACCAGAAATGCAGTACAACTGTTCGGCAGCGAACAGAGCGATAGCATAGAATACAGTTGCTTCGAAAAAGCCGATGGCGGTACTTTGTTACTGAATGAAATTGCCGATATCGACCTGACATTGCAAGCACAGCTACTCAATGTCCTGGAAGAGGGCCAGTTCATGCACCTGGGCGGTAACCGATACATCAATTTTGATGTCCGCATCATTGCTACCACCAACCAGGATCTGCAGCTGGCAGTACACCAGGGAAGGTTCCGTCAAGACCTCTACGACCGACTGCACGTCGTTCCGATACCTATTCCGCCCTTGTGCAAACATACCGAAGACATCCCGGAATTGGTGAATTACTACGTTGATCGATTCGTCACCAACGAACAGCTCAAATACCGTCATTTTTCGATCGCAGCACTCAATCTACTACGTCAATACCAATGGCCTGGTAATGTTCGTGAATTGATGAACGTGGTGCAACGACTATTAATACTAGGCGATAAAGAAAATGATGTCAGCCGCCAGGAAATTGAATCGGTATTGGGCAGTACGGCCGCTGCAACATCGCCCACAGGAGATCACTATTTCGATTTGCCGCTACGTGAAGCCCGGGATGCCTTTGAGCGGGAATATCTGACCCAACATCTGGCCCTGGTTAATGGCAATATCAGTGAGTTGGCGAACCGTTCCGGTGTCGAGCGCACCCATCTGTACAGAAAACTAAAAACCCTGGGAATTCCAACCCGTAGTCGTAAATCAAGCTGATGACCCAGCAGCAGCTCTCACTAATTGTAGATTGGGTGTAACTATTCAGCACATTCATCCTTTTTTCCCATTACGGCGTTATTTTCGTACTATACTCTCTATGCTGAAAAATGCACTTTTTGATTTTACAACCTACTGAATATAAGTGGGTTTTTAATTCATTACCGAGGTATTCTTCAGCACTATGAGTATAGAATGCCTTGTACTGAACCAAAATCTAAACACGCTGAATGGTTGCGATTGGGTGACCATTTTCTCGTTTCGATCTCCTTCAGACCAAGAATCACCTTGAAAACAGTAAGCGGGAGGCCTGGATGATCCAATATTCTGACCCTATCAATCAACGATGAAGATCGTAACCTACAATATCCAGTTTGGACGTGGGCGTGATCACAGGGTTGATCTTGAGCGCATCACCGAAGCCGTTCGCGGCGCAGATATTATTGTGCTACAGGAAGTGGATCGCTACTGGCCCCGCAGTGGCAATACCGATCAGATTGCAGCACTCTCCACTCTGTTGCCGGATTATTACTGGGCCTATGGTGCTGGCCTGGATGTATTTGATCCATCCGCTTCTGTTGGCCAGCACCCGCAGGGACAACGGCGTCAGTTCGGCAACCTGCTGCTATCCCGTTATCCTCTACGATCGGTCAGAAATCATTTATTACCCCAATACACCGGTCTGCACGCTTTGAGTATTCAACGTTCAGCACTGGAAGTCTTGATCGAAACCCGCTCAGCACAACTACGCCTCTACAACCTGCACCTCACCCATTTGTCTGCCGAGACCCGGAACCGTCAGCTACGGCATTTGCTCG
>DRJH01000090.1 GCA_011052285.1 Gammaproteobacteria bacterium | reverse complement strand
TATTGTTGTAGCGCCTGCTGCGTGGATGAATGTAGTGGTATCCAGCGTGTCTTACCGAACTTGCCATCCCGCACGGTTAGGATGGCCTGTGTCACCACAGGCAAGGCGGGAATATCTATTCCATTTGATCCCGCCAGAGGGGCGGGACAAGGTTACTTTTGTGCGCCAGTTCGGGTCCAAAAATATCAGCATCGCAGCCAAATTTCAGCAGGCACGGCAACTCATCGACCTGTACTCACAGGCCAAACTGGTTTTGACATCCAGAATTCACTGCGCGCTTCCGTGCCTGGCGTTGGGGACGCCAGTCATATTTCTGCATTCCGATCTCGATCGATCAACAGATTCTGCCCGGTTGGGTGGACTACTGGAGCTGATGCGAGTATTCGATCTGCATGAACTCAAAGCAGGTGCTGACGTCCCGGCCGGTTTTTACGCAAATACTGGTGCGATCCATGAAAAGATTATTGACTGGGACAATCCCGCGCCTAATCCAGTGGATATCGACCCAATCGCAGATCGACTAAGAAAAACGTGCCAGGGTTTTATTAGCGGGTGATTGATTATCAGGGAAAAGCAGGCAGTCAGTTCTTTACATAGAATTCCACTACATCATCTATATAGGCAAACTGAACCAACGGAACGGTAGCCTGATGCCGGAACCGGTCAACGAGAATGGTGAAGAATCGACTGGTCGCACAAATCCGGGCCGCCCCTCTCTTGTCGGCCGGCACACCGACCAATACCAGCCGCTGCCCGCTCCGCATCTTGTCCAGCAAACCTTCAGCACTGCTTACACCATCCGGAACCCAGGAAAGAAACACCGTATCCGCTTTATGTACATCCGCATCGGCATAGTCAAGTTTCTGCATTTCAACAAAGCGGTGGCGAAGATGCGTATCGCTCGCCAGGACATCGACCCCGTAACCTGTTTGAAGCAGGTATTCCCAGTAGCCACGACCTGAACCGTAGGAGGATATCCCGCCATCCCCGGTAAAGCGCACGATATCACCCAGAACTTCCTTTGTCGGGATAGACCAGCTGTACACCGACGACATGACACCACGGGCGATCTTGTCGTGTGCCAGCTCCCGCGGACCAAACCGCTGCAAGGCGGATAGCCACCAGCTGGAAGGATACACCTCTCCGGAATCGAATTCCGAGAAAAGCCTGACCAGACTTTCCCTGGCTGTATCGTCTTCACAGGAATACAATCCGGAAAGTTCACTTGCCAGCATCATCGGCTCACGCGTATCGGTATACACGTGGTCTTCTTCAAGACACTCAAGCAGTCTGCGCTTTTCTTCAGAGCCACTGACACTCAAAACGGACCCCAGCCTGATCTGAGCATCGGCCGACGATGGATCGATTTCAACAGCCTTACTGCAATATTGCAGCGCTTCCGGAATTTTCTGCTGCTTCAGCAACACATCTCCCAGACTGCTGTAGGCCGCAGCAAAGTCCGGATTATTCGTGACGGCCCGTGAATAACAATGTTCCGCTTCCTCTAATTTACCCTGCTCCTGCAATGCAACACCCAGATTGTAGTTCACCTCGGCATTTACAGGATTACGAGCCAGAATTTCCTGGTACAGGGGAATGGCTTGCACACCCCTTCCCTGAAGCTTTAACAGGTTCGCAAGGTTGTTCCTGGCATCCATGGAGTCCGGCAACAGCTCGACGGCCCGCCGGCAGCACGCTTCCGCTTCCTCAAGATGACCGGCCAGGCCACATACCGCACCCAGTGTCAGCCATGCATCACCATACGCAGGATCTGATTCCACTGCCTTGCGACCGCTGGACTCGGCTTCGTCCAGACGTCCCTGGGACTGCAGGATCTTGCACTGTATATGGTGGGCCTCGGCGTAATCGGGGTCCAGTAAAACGGCTTTTCCCAGACAGGCCAATGCATCCTGCACTGCACCCAGTTCACCTTTGATGGCGCCCTGCATCATCCATGTCTCGGCATTTTTTTCGTCGAGTTCTGTCGCTTGCTCGAACAACGGCAAGGCGTGCTGTAGCATACCCTTATCAACCAGCGCAAAGCCTTCATCCAGCAGCTTGTTTACGGCTTCTACCGACATCTATCTAACCCGAATAATAAATACTAAAGTATGCCAGTTAACACGAAGTGGCGCCATAAGATCCCGTCGCATAAACAATTTAGTCATACAGTGCCACTAAAGTCGGTTATTGCGGATACACAATATGGTACGATTGGTTTGAGGCTACCGCACACTGTTTTTTTGCAAATGAACAACCAAATCACACTCATCACGGGCTGCCAACGCTCGGGAACAACGCTGCTACAGCTGATCCTGGACTCACACCCCGAAGTGCATGGCATCGATGAGATGCAGTTCAATCCGCAGCGAACGGTTGAGTACATCAATTCTCCCGGCTTTGCGCCCTGTGTTTCTTTCAAGCTGCCTGTCGCTTCACATGCGCTCGGGTTCATCGAATCGCTTCCGGATCGCAAGATACTTTGGTGTGTGCGCGACCCGCGTGATGTCGTCGCATCCATGATCCGTCTGCAATTGCGGTATTCCGCAGACACAAAACTGGCCTGGGCTGCACATCCAAACGGGGCGATTCGGGAAATTCGCCAGGCCGTTGAAGTACTGCAAGGACAGCTGCCCGGAGAACTCGCAGACCTCATGCCTGGCTACCAGGAAAATCTGAAACGTAATCCACTCGACTGGTCACAGAACGACATGGCGCTCGCGGGGGCGTTGTGCTGGCGACTGAAACAGGCCATGCCTGCGTTATACGGAGCACGGGATTTTGCCACGCGTATCGTTAACTACGAAGCACTGACCAGGCACCCGGAGCAGGAACTGCAACAAATTATAAACTTCCTGGATCTGGCATGGGACGATCAACTGCTTGAACATCACACCGTGCATTCGGGCATGTCGGTTGGCGGCACTGTCAACGACCGGCCGGTCGATACTGCCAGTATCGGACGCTGGCCCGATCTGCTGACAGCGGAAGATCAGGACATCATCCATACTGTTTGCGGGCAAACAGCGCGTGATTACGGCTATGAATTTTAATCCGCATTTCCCACCGGAATTTCGGGATATGCGTGTTTGCGTACTGAAATACAGGCCCAACGGCATTGCGCAGGATCTACTGGACGCCCTCGACGAACTGGGCAGCACAATCCGTGTATTTGATGTCGCCCAGTGCCGGACGGAAGTCCGGGGAGGTGTACGAATCGAGTATACCGTCGATGGTGAGACAGACACAGTTCCCTATCTCTACCGCCAGATCGACTCCTTTGATCCGCATATTATTCTGGTTCTGAACAATCAGGGCATGGAAGGCAATGCACTGCTGTATGCAATTGCAGATTTGAAAGAGATTCCACTGGTCAACTGGTATTTTGACGACCCCGAGTTCTTCCCGGACAGCCTGCTATCAGCCGACCCGGCATTTGTCTGCTATGCCGTCATTGACGACAACCACGCAGATCGCCTGCGCGCCAGAGGTAACAGGAACGTTGTCCTGATCCCGATCGGCGTCAACCGGCGCCGGTTCGAAAAATATGCACAAATTCCCTCAACACACGAATACCAGGTCACCTTTGTTGGCAAAAGCGGACAGACGCACATTAACCAGATCCGCAAAGAGATCGAGACCGGCATGGGTGGTATACCCGATTCCATGCGTCGCGGACTTGATGCCATTATCGAACAGGCCGCTCTCAGAATACACACAAACCCGGGTATGACAGCCCGAACGGTGCTTGATGAGATTATCGCCGTAACTCCAGGTTTTGCACAGTTCGGCGATCATCCGCAAGTTCGCCCTCGTCTGTTGTCGATTTTTGATTTCAAGGCATCATTCAGCTTGCGGCGCGACACCATTAACTCTGTTAGTAATGCGGAGGTGACTATTATCGGGGACCACTTTTGGCAGCCTTACCTGCATCCGACTGCCAGATTACTGCCATCTGTTTCCTACGATCAGATAGGCACTGTTTACCGGAACTCGGATGTCAACATCAACGTATCCCGCTATCAGCTTATCGAGTCTGTCAATCAGCGGGCATTTGATGTGCCCGTGGCAGGAGGATTCCTGCTCACCGATTACAAGACGGGTATCGACAAGCTGTTTGATCCGGGTCGCGAAATAATCTGTTATACCGATGGCGCTGACCTCGATGACAAGGTGAACTACTATCTGGCCCATCCGGAAAAACGTCAGTCCGTCATCGAACAGGGTCGCGAGCGAATACTGCAGGATCATACCTACGCAAAGCGGTTAATCAGCCTGCTCACCGAACTCGATAAATTGGGTATTCGAAAGGGTTCTGTGCCGCCGGGGGAGATCACGCAACGCAAACTTGCCCCCGGCCTTGGGGAAAAACTTGAAAAACTGGCCGGCGTGCTGGAGAAGTCCGGGCAGACAGAAACAGCCCGGCGCATAGGGCAAAAACTTGACAGAGGGACGGGGCACAGGTCTTATACCCGTTAAAATTAGCCGCTAACAAAAGCATCTGAAATGTGTCTGTCCGACAGACACAGCTTGTGCTTGATGATGACCGCACCAATCACCAGGCGCGCATCCTTGGTGGGGCGACCTTGTGTATCCGCAAGGCCCT
>DRJH01000089.1 GCA_011052285.1 Gammaproteobacteria bacterium | reverse complement strand
GCTGCGAAATCTTACTGAATTCCACGGCCACTCCCAAAAAATCTACTTCAACACAGACACTTTCCGGCTATTCCTGAACAATCGGCAAGCCGTTAGCCTGTCGCGGCTGGCAAGTGCCGCAAGGTAAGTTGAGTAGTCGGTTGTTTTGAAGATCATCCGAGCCAGCCGGCTTGTCTGCCGGTGCCTGGCACGTAGACAGGCGGTGCCCGGCTCTCAGGCCACTGAGCAGGTTCTTGAGGCGACTTTCTCATTCAGGTGGCTGAGTATTTTCTTGATCACCGCCGGATCCTCGATACAGGCGATGACGTTGACAGTGCCACCGCATTCGCTACAGGTCTCAATGCCGATATTGAATACGCGTTTCAAGCGCTGCGCCTTTATTCCCTCGGGTGCAGCTCATCGAGGCCCTGTGCTCGGCAGGGGTTTGCGGTTTGTCAGCGCCGGCGCTGACACTCCAGTGCAGCAAGTCAATGGTCGTCACTTTATCAAGTGTCATATATCGCTGGATGAGGTGGCACAGAGGGCAGGTCGAAGAGGTGATCCATGTACCCAGCATGGCCGAGCGGAAAGCTTTACATCCGCTGCGGTAATTTGGTCAGTCAGGACAGGCTTCAAGGATTGGCCAGAACTAATTCGAACAGGCGTTCCAGCTCAAAATGGCTGTCATCGACTTGTCGCACCTGATCCGCAATGGCAGCAGCCCGTTTTTCGCCAATCACCGGGTCGGCGAGTAGGTGAAATTTGGTATGGATTTCCTGATCTGAAAGAGGATCTTCCGGGTCTCCCTTCGGGGTGTTGGGTTCCGATTGAAGCTCACGACCATCGGTCAGATAAAGCGTGACATCAGCCCAGCGTTGGCGGGTACTGATTCTGGTGTAGTGGTCGGAGTCGACGATTTCCGTGGCTTTGCTAATCCGCAGGATTTCCGGATCATGGAGAATTTCTTCAACCAGTTCTTCGGCGCCGATTCGCCGTCTCACGATCATGATGGCAATCGGGAATGCCAGTGCATAGGCCAGTTCATCCAGAGTTTTTGGTTCATGCCCGGCCAGACGGCTGGCGTAGTGGAATGTCCGAATTCGCACCCGTTTGATGTCACTACTGGTCAGGCCATGCCGCCGCATTAATTGATCGGCGGCATCAATGGAAGAATGTGCCCAGCGGCAAACCGGGTACTGCTTATAGTGGGTATTGGTGATTTCCCAACGCTGCCCCAAATCCACCCAGAATTCACGCGTTTTTTTATCCACGCCCTCGACCGTTATGGCGGGTGCACCGGTGAACCCCATTTGCGCCATATAGACGGCGCTGACACCGCTTGGTGATCCCCACCCAACGCCATCTCGCAGCATGGTCGGGTGTTCAATACAACGCATCATCTGGCTGCGTGGGCCATGATATTCTGCGATACCCATGGCATGACGTAGCGATATTTTGTCCAGCCCCTCCAACCTGGCACCAGCCGCTGCCACACCCACAGCAGTCCATGCGCCTGAGGTGTGATAATCAGAACAGCTTGCATGCATGGCCAGGCCGGATCGATAGGCAATTTCGTAGCCAATGGCCAGAGCTGTCAGTAGTTCCTGACCGGAGATCTTGTGCCCATTGTGCAGCCGATTATCAGCTATGGCCAGAACACCCGGTAGAACTCCCGAACCGGCATGCCCCTTTACTGCGGAATAACCATCATGGGCATCTACAGAATCGATGGTGAATGCACCGGCCAGGGCAGCACCTACAGGGCTGACGGTTCGGCCGTCGAACAGCAGTCGTGCGCATGGTCCATTGGTTGCTGCAGACATATGCTGACAGGCAAATTGCCGAGTGATGGCAGATATTTTTGTGGTTCTGCCAACAGCGCCGACCCCGATGGTATCGAGCAGACTGCGCTTCATGATGGCTACGACATTACCGGGCAGCATTGGGTATGACAATGTTTCGATAAAGTCACAAATTTGTATGCTCATATCCAGACTGCCAGAGGGTTGGCTTATTGTGATATCAGGGCTTTGCAGGCGGACTCAATTCGGTCTGCAGCCTGCTCCAGCGTGACCATTGATACAGCATAGGACAGCCGAAAATTTGGATCATATGCAAAAGGCCTCACCTGTCACCAATGCGTACAGGAAGTATAAAGCACATGCCTTCTGATAGAAACACTCAATGAATCGCTACTGTTATGTGAATGGATTTAGCACAGGTACGCCCGTTCTAATGAAATCCTTGTGGTTACGAGTGACGACGGTCAAGTCATATACCAACGCTGTGGCAGCAATTTGTTTATCCATTGCATTCTCCGGATGCGGGACTCGCAGCTTTCCCCATAATTGTGCAATATCCTGGTTGATGTCGAGAATGTTATCCTGATACTTGCCCAACAGAGCATCAAGCCACTCATCTAATTGATCTGCCTGACGTACATCACCCCGGTAGCGAACCAACTCAACACCGCGTCGCAATTCACCAACAGTGACAACCGATACGAATAGCGGGGTAGCGTCCTCAATAACTTTCTTGAAAAAGGCACGAATCCCCTGGTTCGCCTTCAGTTTTTTCCTGATCTCGCTGATGACATTGGTATCAACTAAATACATGCTCGTTTCCAACCTTGTCCTCTAATCGGGCAAAATCTTCATCTCGCCCAATATTGGGCATGGCTGCGAGTGCTTCCGCGAAGCTCTTGCCCTTTGGCCGAAGTAATACTTCTTCCAGTAAAGCACGATGTTCAGCTTCAGCACTTCTACCATGACGAACCGCACGCTGCTTGAGTGCAACAACGATATTTTTATCGAGATTCCTGACCACAAGACTTGCCATACCACTACACCCCCACCAACTTGGAAATAAATTGATTGCAATGATATCATGCAGTCAATAATAAATGCAATCATTGATAGCAAATTGCATCAATACTTCGTTGGTTATTTGTGATGATGGCGTGGGAATATTCTATAAAATCAAAAAGAAGTTACAGCAGAACCATTTGCAAAATGAGGTGCCCCCCAATCACTAGACCACCAGGGGTGAAAAATAAGTTAATTTCTTGGGCGGTTTAGTCATCATAAATCAAGAGTAAATAGTGTTGTTGTTCCGTGGTCTTTCGTCAAGTACTTTCTTTCCCTGGCAGCCTGTGGGCAAGGGGTGAATCAGTGTGGGAATGTTGTGGTCAAAATGAGCTTGCGATATTTTGTCCATGACATTCCCACACGTTTTCGCATCGCGAAATATTCATGCCTTATCCACAGGCTGTCCAGCATTCGGATCATTCTGTTATCCATAATGCACCTCTGCAGGGGTTGCACCACCCAACGATTGATGGGGTCGCTCCTGGTTGTAATAGGAAAAATAATCACTCAATCCTTGGTATAGTTCCGGCACACTCTGGTAATCGTTGAGATAAATATTCTCATATTTTACACTGCGCCACAGTCGTTCAATAAAAACATTATCCAGCGCACGACCTCTGCCATGCCCCAGGGCAGCCTCTCGAGCCGTTCCGGCTCTCACCTTCTCCATGCTGATCAGGATCTGTCGATCCAGCAGCACCTGGGTAAATTCTTTACTGGTGAACTGACTCCCCTGGTCGGTGTTGAAGATCACGGGCTCTCCATGCAACAGGGCGCTCTGTAAGGCATCACGGCATGGTAGATAGTCCATCGTGTTGGAGAGTTCCCAGGAAAGCACATAACGGCTGTACCAGTCGATAACAGCCGTCAGGTACATGAAGCCTACTGCCATCGGGATATAGGTCAAATCCGTTGACCAGACCAGGTTGGGGGCCTGTAGCTTCATCCCCCGGAGTAGATAAGGGTAGATCTTATGTTCTGGGTGCGGTTTGCTGGTATGGGGACCCAGATTCGCTTCAATAAATCCCAGTCCGGCGATTTGCTGCGCTTTTTGCAAACGCTGATCTTTTTCCCTGGCTCTTTCCTCAGCCTGCCTGTTTGCATCCCGGGTCCGCAGCACCGAAATTCCGTAGGACACATTTTCAGCCAGTTGCCGCAATAAACTGACTTCTTGGTCGTCGAATACCTCCGGCTCCACTGCACAAATACTCAATACCATATCAATAGACTGTTTAATGATCAGTGGCAGGGCGATGGATGACTGGAAACCGTGTTTGAGTGCTGTCTCCCTCCAGGCTGCAAATCGGGAGTCATGCCATATGCCCGGAGCCTTCCCAGGCACATCGGTGCCCATCGCCACCCCTGCAGGACCGTGGCCACTATTGCTGTCAACCCAGGTG
>DRJH01000088.1 GCA_011052285.1 Gammaproteobacteria bacterium | reverse complement strand
TAATGCTGATATGGCTGTCAGAGCCGATCGCGATACGGCCGCCCTGTTCGAGCCACGGCCGCAGCGGAAAAAGACCGTCTCCGAGATTCGCCTCGGTGCTCGGGCACAAACAAATGACAGCGTCTGTCTTTTGCAGCATTTCAATTTCGTCTTGCTTAATGTGCGTGGCGTGCACGAGGCACCAGTTCTCGTTCGGCGAAAATTCCTGCAACAGCCACTCGACCGGTCGCGCACCATGTGCGGCGATACATTGCTCGACTTCTCCGGTCTGCTCCGCGATATGAATGTGCATTGGACAGGCATCGCGTTCAGCCAGCGCCTGCAGTTTTGTAATGGATGCCTTGCTAACAGCTCGCAGGCTATGCGCGCCGATACCAACCGAGAAAGTCGGACTTAGAAATTGCCGCGCCCGCTCGTAGTGTTCTGCGAAAGCGTCAAACGTCATCGCAAAGCGGCGTTGCACATCGGTGGGCTGTGGCTGATCGAAACCGGCTCGCTCGTAGAGGACGGGTATGTACGACAGGCGAATGCCGCTGTCTGCCGCGGCGGTCGCAATCGCCTGCAACATGGCATCGTCTTTTCCACCGGCACCCGGCTCACTGTGCAGGTAGTGAAATTCGGCAACCGAGGTGTAACCGCTGACCAGCATCTCGTTGTAGACCTGGCGGGCGATAGCGGTCAGCCGATCCGCATCGACGAGGCTTGCCAGCCGGTACATGCTGGTGCGCCAGGTCCAGAAATTATCCTTATCGTTCGGCCCGCGCCGCTCGGTATGGCCTGCGAGTGCTCGCTGGAACGCATGGCTGTGCGCATTCGGCATGCCCGGAATTACGATGCCGGCGACCTGATCGTCCGGATGTGTGCCAGCATTCAAATCAATCTGCCGGATCCGCCCGGACTCGACGGTAAGTCTCACGTCCTCGGCCCAACCGTCGTACAACAGCGCTTTTCTGGCAAATATCGTTGTCATCGGGGTATCCGGTGAAGGTTGTATATACAGGCTAGTACATGCTAACGTGCTTTGCAACATGCTCGATGGAGAAGCGCTTGCCCACCCCGGCTCTACACTGTGATCTTTTGTTGACCGACGCGAACCTCGCAACCTTGGAGACAGGAGGCAACGCCTACGGCGCCATCGAAGATGCAGCGCTGGCTGTCCGTGATGGCCGCATCGTCTGGCTTGGCCCGATGTCCCGGCTGCCGGAGGTGGCCGCCACGGATACCCTCAGTATCGCTGGCCGCTGGTTGACGCCGGCCCTGATCGATTGCCACACGCATCTTGTATTTGCCGGTGACCGGGCACGGGAATTCGAGCAGCGCCTGCAAGGCGCCAGTTACGAAGAAATTGCCCGTGCCGGCGGCGGTATCAACTCGACCGTAAATGCAACGCGGCAAGCCGATCCGGCGACGCTGGTCAATAGCGCCAGGCGGCGGCTCGATGCATTGATGAGTGAGGGCGTCGCCACCATCGAAATCAAATCTGGCTACGGTCTCAATCGCGATACCGAACTGATAATGCTCAAGGTGGCACGCGCGCTCGGAGAGCAAACAGGCGCATCCGTCGTCACCACGTTTCTCGGCGCGCACTGCGTACCGCCCGAATACAAGGGGCGCGCCGACGACTACATCGAGTTGCTGGTTTCTGAAGTGTTGCCTGCAGCGCACGAGCAGGGCCTCGTCGATGCGGTGGACGCGTATTGCGAGAGTTTCGTATTTTCGAGTAGGCAGATAGCAAAGGTCTTCGAATGCGCAACCGGGATGAATATTCCCGTCAAACTGCATGCCGATCAGTTAAGTGACGGTGGCGGCGCCGAACTGGCCGCAGATTTCTCCGCCTTGTCAGCCGATCATCTCGAGTACACTTCCGCCGCCGGCGTCAGCGCACTGGCGAGCGCTGGCAGCACAGCAGTGTTGCTGCCGGGTGCGTTCCTGACCCTGGGTGAAACACAGCGACCGCCGATCGAGATGCTGCGCGAACAGGGCGTGCCGATTGCAGTAGCCACTGACTGTAATCCCGGCACGTCGCCGGTTTGCTCGCTGCGCACGGCAATGAGTCTCGCAACCAGTCTGTTCAAACTAACCCCCGAAGAATGCCTTGCCGGCGCCACCCGGGAGGCGGCCCGTGCGCTGAATCTGCTCGAAGATCGCGGCACGCTGCAAATCGGCAAGCGTGCCGATATCGCGGAATGGGACATCAATCACCCGAGCGAGCTGGCCTACTGGATGGGCCTCAATCCGCTGCGGCAGTTGATCAAAGGACAAGCGGCGTGACGGCTCGGATCGCGGCTTCCTGACACATGGGATACCAATAGAGTAATGAGGTAAGACTAAAGGGGAAATAACAAAACTTGTTTGAGGACCATCTTTTTCGGTGATCAGGCTGCTCCATATTTTAAAGATATTTTACCAGAAGCTTTGAAAAACTATCCGCATGTGATTGTCTCAACCCATGTCCCTCCTTTTAAAGAATCCTGTTGGCATGAAGGTGAAATTTCCGCTGATGATTGGTCCCCTCATTTTTCCAGCAAGGCTGTTGGTGATGTTTTACGGAGATTTATATCTTTATTTCCAGATCGCCGGATGACAGTCCTGTGTGATCATACCCCACATCGTTATCCATAACCCAATAAATCAGCTTTAGATTTTGCATGAATCGTCAGCACAAAATCCTTGCTCCTTTGTAATCCGATCCAGATGGTCTGCGGCCCGAGTATGCCATCGCCCTTGCGATTGAGAAAGCCGCCAAACCCGGCAATCATTCGCAGCATTTCGTTAACGGTACAATCCGTAGCCCAAGCATTGAACATGAATCCCTGGACACTGAAAAACTGAATGGCTATGAACAAATCAACAATCCCTGAAAATCAATCAGGCGCCCAGCAACGCCCCGGGACTGGCCTCTGGCTGAGCGCATGGATGCCCTGATGGAAACTCACACTATGGACCAGGAAGCCATAGGGGCCTTTTGTCGACAAAAAGGCATCTTCCCTCATCACTTGAAACAGTGGCGCAAAGAAGATTCCAGCGGATGCTCCGGTGCACAAAAATCTGTTGGGAGTGAGGCTTGTGTTGGGCCAACCATCCGGCCGCTATGGCGTCGTTCCGGCAATCGTATCCAGCCTTTTCGATGGAACCGTAACAAGGTGACAGCGGCCCCCATGAGTTTAGGTTTGCCCTGAATGTCATGCCAATCCAGTTGCTCACAGACATGACGAGCAATCTCGGCACGGCTTTGCTGTGGATCACTGGCGATGATCTCGCGAATCATTCGTAGCGACCTGGGGTTGAGAAACCGTTTTGTGCAGACAACGTGTGGTAAAGTCGCCCGCAAGCTGGCGTTCATGCTCCAATCCTCAATACGTTCAAAAAGCGTATTGAATCAGAGATGATGTGGATTGTTTATTACTTTTTGAATGTGGCTAACGATGTGGTCATACCCACAGCAGTGGCCTGGTTACAATCTTACCGAACTTAGTGGGAAAAACAGGCGGAGCAGAATATGGTTCGCCCAATATTCAAGAATATTCTGGAGATTCCGGAGAATGGTGACAATGCTCCCTGAACTGAGACGGGCTATTATAAAATTTGTACCGGATTATTTTTCCTGGAATGAAAAGACGCAGGAAAAATACCGAGTGCGGATGCCACAAGAGGTGACTTTCAATATCCGTCAATTCTTAATGGCGGAACTCTTTGGTATCGCAGTAAAAAATGAAGAGAAAATGGATGAGACCGAAAATCATTTTACTGAAGCCCAGTGGAGCACGATAAACGGGGCAATGTTGCCCTTGCAGGGTATAGGAGAAAATTACTTTTTCCTTAATGAAAGCTTTGCCAGGGACCAGAGTATACTGAGTTTTCCGACCCTCTATGACTATGATTTTGCGGATTATCAGTTTCAGGAAGAGTGGCGGAAAAAGGATGTTGCCAATTACCAGGGTAAACCATATCATGGTTCGCTTTATTCTACCTGGGCTCGGTTGCAGATAGACGGTTCCTTTAGTTACGCCATCTTGTCCATGCAGGCTGCTTATATTTACAGCGAAGTGGATGAATTTGGACATGATTATATCGAAGAGTTAATTCCGTATGAATTCAAGCCGGGCAAGGATCATGGTAAAAAAGAAGGGAACGGCTATGTCTTCGATATGACAGAGGATGCTAATGGCCTGGAGCCACAACTCAAGGAGTTGAAGCAGCGCTTTTGGAAGCATTTACAGGAAATATATGAGCAGTTTCAGATTGAATTTTCCAAGGCATCCAGACGGCAGGTTTTCATTATCGATACCAGTCGGAAGGACGAGCCGGAACATCAATTTATTTTTTCTGATAAAGAGATTTTATCATGCATAAGCTTCAAAACCTTTTTAGTTGATTGCCGGAAGTATAAGCAACGTGATTTTTCAATCCTTGTGGACAGGATCGAAAAAGAAAAAAAATTGATGCAACAATTTCTCAACGATCAGTATGCTGACATCACGGCTGACTTTAACGGCAAGGTTATCAAGCTTACGAAAAAAAGAAGGATCATTATCCACAAGGATTCCGGCCTTGAAGGATTGTTGGATTAATTTCCATCAGATTCGACTTTCTGACGTACCATCTCTCGTCACTTTCCCTCACAAGAAGCGAGGCATCAAGGTGGAGGCGTTGACCAAAAGTCTGTGGGTGTATCGTAAGCTACGAAGCTTTCGGGCCGGTGTCGAAGGGAATCTCTTGCCTGAAAAGAGCCTACGGGTTAAGCCGATGTACCTGGAAAGGATGGGCTCATTTTCAGGCCTATGTCGGGTCTTCGGTGGTAGCCCATAATCTGGCTTTGTTTGGGCGATTGCGAGCCTCCTAGCTATGGTGATGCCTACGAAAAGCACTGCAAGGCCTGGCTCTGTACCACAGTCACTGCGATCACATGATAGACATCTTCCACCGAGCAGCCACGGGACAAGTCATTGGCTTGCCGGTTTAAGCCCTG
>DRJH01000087.1 GCA_011052285.1 Gammaproteobacteria bacterium | reverse complement strand
TTTCAGTGCTGTATTCGAGGGCATGATGCGCTGTGTGGTACGCTGCATTTTTGGGACATTGCCGAATAACACCTGCATATTGATGGCCACCGGTTGCGTCCTCTTTACACCTTCTTCTCCGACATCCTGTTCGCCAACCCCATAGCTTTTAACTGCAGAACGATCATTGAGCAACAAACTTTGTTCACTAGTGGCCCTACCCACCACCGCATAGGGACAACGCTCACGCTGACAGATCGCTTCAAATTGACCCAGCCTGGACCGTTCAACCGCCAGCACATAACGTTCCTGCGCCTCATTACTCCAGATCTGCATCGGTGACAGACCAGGATCCGCACTGGGAATATCCCGCAATTCAAAAACAGCCCCACGATCGCTATCGTGCACCAATTCCGGGAGTGCATTGGACAAACCACCGGCTCCTACATCATGAATTGATAACATTGGGCTGTTGGCATCCAATGCACAGCAGGCATTAATCACCTCCTGACAGCGTCTTTGCATTTCCGGATTACTACGCTGCACCGAAGCAAAATCCAGATCTTCAGTCTGGGTACCCGACGTCATGCTGGATGCCGCCCCACCCCCCAGGCCGATCAACATGGCCGGGCCACCGAGTACAACGAGTGGTGTATCGGCCGGTATCGGTAACTTGTGAATCAGTTGCGGTCGAATGCTGCCGAGCCCCCCAGCCAACATCAACGGCTTGTGGTAGCCACGCCGCAACCGGCCGGACACTGCCATTTCGAAACTGCGAAAATATCCAGCAACATGTGGCCGACCAAATTCGTTGTTAAATGACGCTGTACCGACCGGCCCCTCGATCATAATATTCAGGGGGCTGGCAATCCGCGAAGGCCTGGCTTCGGGCAGCTCCCAAGGCTGAATGGCACCGGGAATACGCAAACTTGAGACACAAAAACCACTGATGCCCGCTTTCGGTTTACTACCCCGACCCGTAGCCCCTTCATCACGAATTTCCCCGCCGGCCCCGGTCGCTGCACCGGCAAAGGGTGAAATGGCGGTCGGATGATTGTGCGTCTCTACCTTGCAAACAATAGCCATGGCTTCCGATTGCCCGACATATTCACCCGATCGGGGTTTGATCATCCAGTACTGTCCTGTCCCACCTGTCATCACCGCTGCATTGTCCGAATAGGCAACGGGCGTTCCTTGTGGATGTCGTTGCTCACTTTGCCGAATCATGGCAAAGAGACTGTCAGGCTGCGCTTTGTTGTCAATAATCCACCGCGCATTGAAGACCTTATGCCGACAATGCTCAGAATTAACTTGCCCAAACATCATTAATTCGGCATCGGTGGGGTTGCGCCTTTCCTGAAGAAAACTTTCATACAGATAGGTAATTTCATCTTCGGCGAGCGCCAATCCCCAACACCGATTAGCCTCCTGCAAGGCGGTAATACCCTGCTGCAGAATATCAACAACCCGTAGCGGACCTGGTAGTACCTGACGAAACACTAACTGCAGGTCTGCAGCAGAATACAACGCGCTTTCGGTCATGGGATCGAAGAGATGTGATACCAACGTCCGCAAATTAGCTGTGGACAGATTTCGGAACTGCCAGCAAATACAGCGCTCCACCCGTACCACCTGAGTCAATCCACAGGTCTGGACGATATCGGTAGCCTTGGTGGACCACGGTGTTTGCGTACCAAGCCGAGGGCTGGTGAATACTGTGGCATTACCTAGAGGCAATCCAGGTTTTGCGGCCAACAGTGTGGCCAATTGTCCGTGTTGCTGCTTTGACAGGACCGCGCTGACCGCTACCGGATAAACATAAGTGGCAGTTAGCGTCCCAACAGCCGGCACCAGCTGCCGCAACCTTTCTTGCAGGCGACGCAAGCGAAAGTGGGATAATGCACGACCTCCGCTGAGACAAAAAACTTCAGTCAAGTGTTAGTCCGAGACGCACAGCAATTTCTTCATAGGATTCAATCACACCGCCTAGGAGGCTGTCCGAGAATAGGAGCCGTATCCCAGACGCGACACCCATCCGGGGAAAATTCATCACCGAGCAATAGCTGAGGCATCGTTGCGAAAACGCATGGCCAGGAGCTCCGTACTGTCCGTACAGTACACCGACTTGGCCTTGCCGCTGTATAACATCTCACCTTGTTGCATCTTGGTCCCTGCCCTATATCCAAACGTTTGTGCTACTTCCTGCAAGACTCGTCTCACATCAGATCAAAAACTTACTGCAGTTTCTCAGCCAGCAATTTGTAGATACGTTGTGCGGTTTTTTTTGAATCCGCCTGGGTACCATCACCGATGACATGAACCAGCGTGTTCTTACCACTGATGGTCAGCTGAATCCGGTAACTGCCTTCCACAGTCGCCGGTTTTTTGCTAAAAAACTTACTAAAAAAACTGCTGTCCTTTTGTGCCTTGATGGATTCAGGATCGATATAGCGGATGTAATAAACCCCTTTTTGCCGATTACGATCGACCACAGTAAAACCGAGACGATCCAATGCCAGGCCTACATGTCGCCAACTACGTTCGAAATTCTCAGCCAACTGTATTGAGCCGATCTGTTGATTCTGTGCTTTTTGAATCGACACAACCGGTTGATCCGGCTTTGCTGCGGCAATTTTACTAACTGCCCGTTGTTCAGGAGTTCCCAAAAACACCAACAGTCGTTTAAGCATTTCGGCCTCAAGACTATGATCCGGAGGCGCTGGCTGCCAGACCGAGCTTTCAACCTCAGTCGGTGTTTTGCCAGGTAGTACGACTTCCACCATGCCCTGATGGGTTAGATAAATTTCTGTGGTGCCGGGTTGCAGGCCTTTTTCCAGGCGCGTTCGATACTTATCCTTTTTCCCGGTCGTTATCACCGAGCCCAGTATTTTGCGTAAAGAACGCTCGAACTTACCTCCCAGCAGTGCAATATTCTCTAACCAATCGGTTTCAACAATTCCCAAAGTCTTGTCGCTTTTGACCAACGAGATTCCCTCTTTGGCCCAGAACTGAATGACCTTGTTCCACACCTGATCCGGTGTGGCCTTGACTTCAAGCCAGTATTCCGTGCCATCCGTACGCACCGCTACATCGGGAAAATCCGGTATTACAGTGGCCGGGAGGTGTGTTGTAGCCGCGGCTTTGCCGGCAGAATTGATCGCAGAAGTTGCCAGTAAAGGACCTGTTTCCGGTGCAGAGAGGTCGGGCGGGACCTCCAATGGAGGTAACGTACGAGATGAACGATAATCAATTTTTGGGGTATTTGAAAGGGTGCCACAAGCACTCAGCAGTACCACACTCAGTACTATCGCACTCCGACACAACACCGGCCATGTCAGCTGTCGTTTGGACAATTCCATTTATAATTTCTCCATTTATAATTTCCCCGTTTATAATTTCTCTGGGAGTAGATACGCTTCGCCGACAGATATCAATCTGCTTCGAACTTATACTGGCAGCCGTCCTGCCTGTTGCAATGCCTGCCGCACACCGGCCTGTAGGTTCTGAGACAAAGCAGTCATTGGCAAGCGAATACCCGGCCCGATCAAACCGAGTTGCTGCAGCGCCCACTTCGCCGGAATCGGGTTGGATTCAACAAACATCACCCGATGCAAGTCCTGTAAAGCCGCATCAAACGCGGTTGCTTGTTCCCATTCTCCTGCCAATGCAGCCGAAATCACCTGTTTAACTTCGCGGGGTGCGACATTGGCCGTTACCGAAATGACCCCACTACCACCACAACGCATCAACTCGAGGGCAGTATCATCATTGCCGGAGAGCACAGCAAAGTCATCTGCTGTGGCCTGTACCAGTTCGCGAGCCCGATCCATGTCTGAAGTGGCATCCTTAATCCCGACAATGTTGTCGATTTGCGACAAGCGAATGGCAACAGAATTACTCAAATCGCAGGCCGTTCTTGAAGGCACATTGTAGAGAATCTGAGGAATAGCCACTGCTTCTGCGATCGCTTTAAAATGCAAGTAAAGCCCTTCCTGGGTCGGCTTGTTGTAGTAAGGCACAACAATCAAACACCCAGCAACACCCACTTGAGCTGACTGTCGGGTCAATTCAATCGCCTCGCTGGTAGCATTGCCTCCAGTTCCACCAATGACAGGAATTCGCCCAGCGGCATATTCAACCGTGCGGGCGATAACCTCAATATGCTCATGTGGACTCAATGTGGCAGACTCCCCGGTCGTGCCCACGGAAACAATCGCCGAAGTCTCGTTTTCGACATGAAATTCCACCAACCGCTTCAGCGCAGAATAGTCCACACTGCCGTCCTGATGCATGGGTGTTACTAAAGCGACGATGCTCCCTTCAAACATGCTTGACTCCTGCGAATTGCCTTGTGCTTTCATCAACTACGCCACCCATCGATACCGACGGTCAGGCTAAATGCTGAGACGGGATTATATAACGATTCATAAGAGATTCAGAAGCCATTGGTCTGCTCAATTCCCGCCTAAAGACCATCAAATTGATACAACGCTGTCATTATCGAGGCATAATGGACAGGGAAACGACTCT
>DRJH01000086.1 GCA_011052285.1 Gammaproteobacteria bacterium | reverse complement strand
CAAGCCTTCACCTACCGCATGTTTTGCCTTGATCCTACCTTTGGGTAACCTGGTAGCTTGTATCTGCTTGTCTGTCTTCAGTGCCATATTTTCACCTCGCAGGGCACGGGGTAAAATTATCGTTGTAGCGGGGTAAACTGTTTACCCCGTGTCTTGCCCCGTGCCTTAACTTGTATCTAAGTGTACTTTATAACACTGTAATAAACAATAGATAAAGAAAAAAGCCTTTAAAGTTATTACCTTAAAGACTTTATCAAACTAGGTTGAATCGTTATTTGGTGGGCCTGCCAGGACTCGAACCTGGGACCAATGGATTATGAGTCCACGGCTCTAACCAACTGAGCTACAGGCCCGTTTAGATCAGTTTTCCAGAAAGCTGCGCAAGTGTTCGCTCCGGGTTGGGTGTCGTAACTTGCGTAATGCCTTGGCCTCGATCTGTCGGATACGTTCACGGGTAACATCGAATTGTTTGCCCACTTCCTCCAATGTGTGATCGGTATTCATGCCGATCCCAAAACGCATACGCAGGACTTTCGCCTCTCTGGTAGTTAGTGAGCTGAGAATGGTTTCAGTCGCTTTTTGCAGGCCACTGGTGGTGGTGTGTTCAAGTGGAGCCCGGGCATTTTTATCTTCGATAAAATCCCCGAGATGGGAGTCGTCATCGTCACCGATGGGGGTTTCCATGGAGATCGGCTGTTTGGCTATTTTCAGGACCTTGCGAATTTTCTCTTCCGGCATTTCCATGTGTTCTGCCAGCTCTTCCGGGGTAGCTTCACGCCCTTCTTCTTGCAGAATAACACGGGAGATCCGGTTGAGTTTATTAATAGTTTCAATCATATGGACGGGAATGCGGATCGTGCGGGCCTGATCGGCAATTGAGCGAGTGATCGCCTGGCGAATCCACCAGGTGGCATAGGTAGAGAATTTATAACCACGTCGATACTCGAATTTGTCCACTGCCTTCATAAGGCCGATATTGCCTTCTTGGATAAGGTCAAGAAATTGTAGGCCACGGTTGGTGTATTTTTTCGCAATTGAAATCACCAGTCGTAAATTCGCTTCAACCATTTCCTTCTTGGCACGCCTGGCCTTGGCCTCACCAGTAGACATTTTACGATTGACTTCGCGCAGCTCGACCACTGGAAGAAGGGTTTTTTCCTGTATTTTTATGATCTGATTTTGTGCATCCGTGATTTCCTGGGTTGCCGCTTTCAATACGGCTTTATCCACTGTATTGGAATCCATGAGTAGCTGTAATAGATCGGGATTGATCTCGTTGTTGTGGAAAACTCTCATAAACTCACGCCGTGGCATCCTTGCCTTGTTGACACAAATTGACATAATTTTGCGTTCAGCAATACGAATACCCGCACTTTTTACCCGCAAGAAATCAATCAAATAGTCTACTCGCTTGGGTACAAACTTTAAGCAGGCTAACTCGTTGACGATAAATTCGTAGCGCTGTTGATCCTGTTTGGCGCCGATGCCGTGTTGCTCAATTTGTTGTAACCGCTGCAAGTGATGCTCACGGATAATGGCAAACTTTTCTTTCAATACCTCTGGATCAGGTCCGGTATTCTGCTTGGCCTCATCTTCGTCACTATCTTCATCCTTGTCGCTTTGATCTTCACCATCTTCAGCATCACTTTCGGTATCGGTATTGCTTTCTGCCGCAGTATTATCCTCAGGTAGATCTTCTTCTTTGGCTTTTGGCTTGCCGGCTGGAGGTGGAATTTCGGTATCATTGGGGTCGATAATCGTCGCAATCAGGTCATTGATTCGCATCTCTGTAGCATCAATTTTATCGAACATGTTCACCAGACGTTCCAGGGCAGCCGGGCAGGTTGCCATCGCGGAAATACTTTGTCGAACACCGTCTTCGATACGTTTTGCAAGCCGGATTTCATCCTCACGAGTCAATAGTCCGACAATACCCATCTCCCGCATGTACATTCTGACAGGATCGGTGGTGCGACCAAACTCACTTTCTACAACCGTAGTCATTACTGCAGCAGCATCTTCTGCAGCATCATCAATGCCAGCCTGATCTTTGAGCAAGATTGCATCCGGGTCTGGAGCCGAGTCGAGCACATCGATACCAAGGTCGTTGATGGTATTGATCAAACTCTCGATCTGATCAGCATCATGCATGTCATCGGGAAGATGATCATTGATCTCAAGGTAGGTTAAAAAGCCTTGCTCACGACCCTTAAGGATGAGTCGCTGCAGTTCAGTCTGATTGTTTTGGTTTTGTGAGTCCATTTTTCGGTCTCGGTATGCTCGTTTTATTCAATCATTTGACGATCAATTATAGTCATATTTATGGTATTGACCAAGAAATCGCCTAAAAAACCGGATTCAGGCAACAACGGGTTGTTGACAGGATATTTTGGCAGAACATTGACAGGGGATGGGATTCAGGTTCTCTATTCTCGGACAGCCTCCTAGTAATAGCGTTTATAAACGTCTTTTTCAAGGCTACACAGACATTGAATGAGTGCGGTTTTCCCAAGTCCTTGCATTGCTACAAAAAAATCGCGCTATTACCATAATAGTTTGCAGGTAAAAATATCGCACAGCCAAAGGTTGTCAAACCTGTTGTTGTAGCTGATTCAGACGTTTTTTAACCAAGGCACTGACCTTTGCCATGTCTGCCTTACCGGAGACCTTTATTTTCAGTTGCATCATGACTTTGCCCATATCCCGCAAAGAAGCGGCACCAGTGTCTTCTACAATGTCAGCAATTACAGTCTGTAATTCCAGGTCATCCATCTGTGCCGGCAGATACTGCTGTAACTGGGTTACCATAAGCCGTTCCTTGTGTTCCAGATCAGGGCGTCCACCCGCTGCGAATTGTTCGGCAGCATCATTGCCCTGCTTGATCATTTTCTCGATGACCTGTATCACGCCATCGTTATCCAGCGATTGACGGCTATCCAGTTCCCGACGTTGGATGGCTGCCCTGAGCATACGGATGCTACCCAGTGAAACTTGATCCCTGTCGCGCATCGCGGTCTTCATATCATCAATGATGCGTTGTTTCATGGTAACAGTCATGGCAGTGGTCAAGAGCAGTGGCAATGAGTATTTGTTGTGAATATTTGGGCTGACAGGAGCTTGAGCTAGCGGACACCTTTACTGAACTACTTAGTTCAGTAAAGGGGAGTTCAGTAGAGGGGAGCTCAGCAAAGGAGTTCAGTAAAGGCGAGTACGACGAACGTTCTGTCGGGAGGCCCTTTTAGCTTCGCGCTTTACTGCCGCAGCAAGCTGGCGTTTACGCTGGGTTGTCGGTTTCTCATAAAATTCCCGGCGTCGGACTTCGGTGAAGATGCCGGCTTTTTCGCAAGATCTGCGAAACCGCCGCAAGATGATGTCAAAGGGTTCGTCCTGTTTGATTCGTACTGATGGCATACGCTCGCTCAAATAAAAAAAGGTTACGGTAATCTCCCCACAAACCACTCACGTCGAGGAGGCGAAAAGGCGAGCTATACTAACGGCTAAATAGTACTTTGTCCATGGTCCGACAAGTGATTCTTGCTGAAAATCTCTAAGAGGCTGTAATCATTTTGCGGCAATTTTTGCCAGGAGGCTGTCTACAGGTCGATTTGTAGCCAAACCGGCTGGTGATCCGAGCCATGGGCTTCACTGTCAATCCAACAATCGGTGATAGCGGCTCGTAGTGGGCAGCTAACGAAAAAATAATCCAGGCGAACCGGTCGGGCCTGAATATCTGATGTGACACCGCTGGATTCTTCATGATTCGAGGCTACCCAGGCGTCAACAAAGCGACAGGGGTTGTCGATTCGTCCACCATAATCGCCAACCGGGCCGACCAGTAAGTCGTATTCCGGGCTGTTATATTCGAGGTTAAAATCACCCATTAACAGGGCGTTGGATGGCACCTGCAGCGGGAGATCGATCGGCCAGTCTGGATGTATCGTGTTGCCGGAAATTACTGGCCCGGTTATGGCGGCGT
>DRJH01000085.1 GCA_011052285.1 Gammaproteobacteria bacterium | reverse complement strand
CCATGACCCTCGTAGTAGTGTTCCATAGCCTCTGTACTCAATACCAGTGAGCCACTTTCCCCATTGGGCCGCAGTCTCAGGTCAACCCGAAAAACGAAGCCATCCGCTGTGACCTCGTCGAGATAACGGACGAGCTTGCGAGCTACGCGGGTAAAATATTCATGGTGGCTTAGAGCCGCGCCCTTATCGAGCGAACCTTGTGCAGAATAAGCCAATATCAGGTCGATATCTGAGGAAAAATTCAGCTCTTTACCACCGAGCTTTCCAAGCCCCAGAACGATAAGTTGTGGTTCGACGCCATCACTGGCTAGCGCGGCTCCGAAGCGTTGCCGAATCTGTTTGTGAGCAAATGCCAAGGCCACTTGCAAACAGGCATCAGCCAGTTCGCTTACATCAGCAACGGTTTGCTCCAGGCCAGCTGCCAAACACAGGTCGTTCCAGGCGATGATGAACATCTGCTGTTGCCGAAATTGTCGCAATGCCCGTATGAAGACTACCTCATCGGTAGCGTCTGCAACGGCCAGTTGGCATTGTGCAAGAAGTGGTTGCCGAACAGATACGCCGGCATTGGAAAGTGTGGGGGATACCTGTAGTAGCAGGCCAGGGTTATGTTGTAGCAAACGCCCACAGAACTCACTACAACAGAGCAATCGGGGCAAGTGATCGATATTTTGTTGAATTCTGGTGGTGCCGTCCGACAAGGTCTGTGCGGACAGCTGCTGCAAAATGGATCGCCAGAGGATCAGTACTGGCTGCTGCAGGACTTGTGGTATCCGCTCGAGTACCTTGTTGAAGCGATCGTCCATTGGGCTCATCTATCAATGTGGCCGGTGTCAGCACTACATCATACTCTGCATGGTCTCACAGGGGACGCCACTTTCAATGCTGCTGACCCATGAGACATCGTGTACAATCCGCGCCCACAGCGGCATCACGACTTGGCGTGTTCGAACAATCGACCAGGGATATGACAACAACAGATCACGGTATAATATTGAAGTGACAGTAGCATCCCCTCTGAATTTACCACCAATGCCACCACGCTGGCAGGGCCGGTTTCACAGTTACCACAGCCTTAAGTGGTGTGGCTGGATTGCCAATAGCTACTGGTCTGATAATCTTCAAGAGCAGCTTCAGTGTCCCGAGGCACTGTTTTCTGAGCAGAATCTGATTTCCTGGTACAAGCAGGGACGCAATCGTCTGGCAATCGTTCATTGGCCGACAATACCCAACACAGGACTTCAGGTGGTACTTAAGGCATACGGCACCGGGGATTGGCATACTCGTCTGCGGATGCTATTCCGACCCTCTCGGGCTATGCGGCACTGGCAGCGTGCGGCTGAACTGCAAGGGCGGGGTATTCGCACCCCACAGCCGGTATGGTTGGCCGTCCCACAGGGACGACAGTACAAGGTAGTGTATCTTGCGGTGGAATCTGCACCACCCCACCTTCGGCTACGGGAGTTACTACGAGCCATCGGCCCGGAAACGGCAGAAATTGATTTTTCGGGTCACAAATTAGCCGTTTCCGATCTGGTCACGGCACTTGGCCATTATGCCCGCGATCTGCACGAGGCCGGTGTCGCACACCGTGATTTTTCCGGGGGCAATATCCTTATTCCCGAAAACTGGAATGGTAACAGTGAGGGATTACTGAACGAGTTTATACTACTCGACATTAACCGGGCACGACTCTTTGCGCCTGGAACCATTGATATCTACCATCGGATACAAGATCTGGAACGTATCTCACTGGTAGAATCACAGCAACAGCATTTTTATGAGGCCTATGCCGATGGCAGCGCTGAATTATTGGCCCAGTGGCCGCGCTATCAGCGCTACCGGCATAGTTACCTACGGATGCGAAATACACAAAATCCACTCTGGCGATTTGTGCTGAAAACATCGACCTACTGGATTCGAACCGGTTGAAATTTATTTCATGGAGCATGTAGTGGCGACAGAAACAGGATGGATTCATACGCTGTTCAATCACAGGGGTTTACGGCGATTTTTGTTGAAGGCCAGGGTGCCGTTAGTGTTGCTGTTACTGATTGCCTGGCCCTGGTGGGTCAAACCACAGTTGATCTGGTACGGAGTCGGTATTAGCACCATTGGAGAAGCATTACAGTTGTGGTGCTTCGCCTGTATTGAAAAAGAGCAAGTGCTGACCATTCGTGGCCCATACCAACTCTGTCGTAACCCCATGTACCTGGGTCGTTATCTGTTGATATTGGGATTTATCGCTACAACCGGTAGCGTGATGGCTATGTTAGGCTATACGATCTTGTATTACTACTACATGGTCAATCGGGTAAAACGTGAAGAGCCGGTTCTGGAAGGGGTTTTCGGGGAGCCCTATCAAGCCTATTGCCGGGATGTCCATCGTTTCATGCCGGGACGGGGTCGCTTTGAGCGGACCAACTTTGGTTTTTTTAACGGACAAATTATGTTGAGCAATCATGGTCACTGGAATCTTCTTGCCGCCGTGCTGGCCTATGTTTACCTGCTGACGATGCTGCGCTGGGCGGTGTAACGGAAATAGTGCTCCAGGCGATTTTCTGGCGGTGTCTTGCCCTGTTTGGCAAAAAAGAAGGGGCGCAATCGCGCCCCTTCTGAACCTGCCAGAAAAAAGGAAAACTTATTTCCAGTCTTTCCGCATACCCAGGCTGATTGCACTGGTGCTGGGGCCGACATTCGGGGATTGGTTTTCATACTCAGCCCAAACCCGGAAGGTACCGGTCAGCTTGTGCTCTACACCGAGCTGAAAGGCGTCATCATTGGTATTATCATTGGTGGAAAATCCGGCACGAAAGCGGGTTTTACCAGATTTAAACTGACCAACCACATGATAGGTCTTGATGTCGGAGCCGACAGCCTGCTGCTTGCTCTCACCATTGAAAAACAAGGTGGCATTACCAAAGGCCAGTGCCAAGGTTGCGCCAACCAGGTCATTGTTACTATTAACCTGATCAGAGATATAGCCTAAGCCCAAGGTAGCAGGACCGAAGGAAAACTTCGCGCCTACATGAACCTGATCTACACCCGTCTGGTCATTGGCAACGGTAGCATCGTAGCCATTCATCACCAGTGCGATCTGACCGCTGAACATATCAGAACTCGGTGCGGTGTATACCAGGGAATTGCTCAGACGAAACGGTCCCTGATAAAATTCGGCACCGGAGGCATTATAGACATCGAAATCACCGAGGGCATTGTAGTACGGGCCCCACTGCTGACCCAAGGACACCGAACCGAAGGCACCTTTGATGCCGACATAGCCAAGACGACCACCGGTCACACCACCGGAGGTGGCGGTATCAATCTTAATTTCATAGCGGGCGAAACCTTTCAGACCATTACCCAGGTCCTCAGTCATTTTGGCGCCGATACGTGAACCAGCATTCTTGACTTTGCTGGAGGTTTTGGTGCCATTGTCTGCAATGGACAACTGGTCACGCAAGCTGAAGTAAACACCGGATGCGGCATAAGTCGCCGAAACCGGTGCGGCAACGGCAGCGGCAACTGCCAGTGCGAGTAGTTTTTTGCTCATTTGCTTATCTCTCCTTCGAAACGTTTAGATTACATGAAATGCAGTGGTATTGTACCGCCACGAAAAAAAATCGCAACCATTATTTGCGCAAAAACAACAAAAAATTGCATGTGTTGTATAATAACAACAGCGGGCTGCTTGCATCTACTGATTCTGTTCTATATTCAGGTCTATGACTTAAGGCTCAAGCGACGAGAGTAGTCGAAAGGGTTATACAATCCGTTACTACCTGCAAAACCAAAGGTGGAGCGATTTTACAGAAAAGTGTGGCAATATCCACATGATGAAATCTACTCTCGGCCTCTTGTAGACGTCGCTTTTGCCGAACACTGAGAGACTGTGGTATGTTGCAGCGCTATGAAATGCAACAGAGAAAATTTACAGAAAAGGCTCAGGATGGCCCGGCGTGCGGGTACGAGGGATGAAATGTGACGCTGGCTGATTCATTTCTGCAAGCCCTGAACCTGTTGTTTTCCGGCGACTCACAGTTGTGGGAGATTATTGCTACCTCTTTTGCGGTGTCGGGGCAGGCGGTGTTGCTAATCACGCCGCCTGCCCTGCTACTGTCCTTTGTATTGGCTTATGGCCGCTTCCCCGGCCGCAAGCTACTGATCACCTTGAGCAACAGCCTGCTGGCCCTGCCGGTGGTGGTTATTGGCCTGTTGCTGTACCTGTTGTTCTACAGCCATGGCCCCCTGGTGAATTTACAGCTGTTGTTCAGTCGTCCGGCTATGGTTATCGGGCAAATGATCCTGGCCTTTCCCATAGTGGTGGTCATGGCCCACAGCCACTTACAAGGTGGTGATCGCAGAGAACTGGAAACGGTTCAGACATTGGGCTCCGGGCGCTTGAATATGATATGGACGTTATTTGTTGAGCATCGCTACGCTTTGCTGGCGGCGGTACTGGCGGCATTTTGCCGGGTCATTGCCGAAGTTGGCAGTTCTCTATTGATCGGCGGCAATATCCTTCACTATACCCGCAATCTAGCAACAGCCATTGCTATGGAAACCGACAAGGGCGCCGTTTCACAATCACTGGCATTGGGCCTGGTAGCGCTACTATTGGCACTCGGCTTGCAATTTGTAGTCAGCCATTTTCGCGGCTCCGGAAGAGTGGAGTGATGACAAAACCTTTACTGCAGCTAACTGACCTGCGTAGACGGTTGGGCCGACGGGTGTTGTGGCAGATCCCACAATTGACCGTTCCTGCTGCAGGCAGTCTATTGCTACGCGGCCACAACGGCACCGGCAAAACGCTGCTACTTAAAACACTGGCCGGCCTTGATAAACTCGATTGTCAGGCGTTGCAACTACATGGGCTGAACGTGGCACAATCGCGGTGGCAGCAACAGCTGCGCGCTGTCACCGTCTATGTGCATAGCCAACCCTGGTTATTTGAGCGCACAACCCAGAGCAATATTGCCTATGGTCTGCAACGCCAGGGATTGCGTGGCAGCCATTTGCGTGAACGAGTCTGGGAGGCGCTGGAGTGGGCGGGCTTGCAGGATCTTGCCGGGCAACGGGCACGCCAGCTTTCCACGGGACAACAGCGCTTGCTGGCTATTACCCGGGCCTGGGTACTGCAGCCTGCCTTATTATTGCTGGATGAGCCACTTGCCGGCCTGGATCAAATGGCTCGACAACAATTGTTGGAGCTTCTTGGCCATCTGGCAGAGGAGCATAGAACGGTGCTGTGGACCAGTCATGAAGGGGTCGCCGATGCAGGGTGGGTTGATGAAATTTGGCAGCTTGAAGACGGACAGTTAAGCCGGGAAATCTACCGCGGTCGGCAAGCGAGCGCCGTGGTTTCATTTCACCGCCCAGCCTCCCACATCAAACTATAAGCCGGCTCGTGACGGCGCATGCTACTCACCTTGGCAGAGAATACCGATCCTCCTGTCATCCATCACGATGGCGGGGTAGCTCCGTCAGACAACAGCCTGATATTCACTCGCCGCAACACTCAATACTCGCCAGCCATAATCGGCGAAGGAAAAGCGAATCAGGAGTTGCAGGCTATGCGGATCGGGCCGGTGGATGATCACCGGAGCCTTGGCCAGGTGACTGGACAGTACCCGCCCGGAAGGAAAGGCGGTATTGCCAAGATCGTAGGCACAGAGTTTTTGTAGCACGGCCAACACCTGTGAGCCGGCAAGCTGCAGACAGGAATAACCACCGGAATTATCGACTACGGCGGCATGCAAACCGCGAAATACCGTCTCCGCCCGCTCAATAAAGGCATCCTTTTCTGGCAGCGGCAACAACAGCAGGAATTCATCAGGTGAAACCCATAGCAAGGTCCGCTCTCCCCCGCCATTCGTGGAGGAGGAAACCGGCTGCGGCAGGGACAAGTCCAGTGTTGCAAGTGCCTGCAAAAATACCCGGTCATCGTTATTACCACGGAGTACCACGAAACCCCGGTCACGGCGCTCCTTGACCGACCAGACAGTCCCGCTACGGTCAAGCTGTCGCTGTGCCAGTGGCGTCCGGTAGGCATTCTCTATCGTTGTTTCAGCCATCCCGACACGCTCCTTCCGGATCATAAAACAGGGAGCTGGTGATGCTTGCCTCCAGCGTAGTCCCTTTGGCGGTACGGGCATAGACGGTTTCTCCCATTCGTGCACGACCGCCCTTAACCACAGCCATGGCAATAGAACGATGCAAAATTGGGCTCATATAACTTGAAGTAACATACCCCTGCATCTCTTTGCCCTGCGGTTCATTGACCAATTGGGCCCCTTCTGTCAAACATTGTTGCGGGTTTATGGTCAGCAAGCCAACCAGCTGCCTGCGATCCTCACGCAGCATGTCTGAGCGACTCAACGACCGTTTGCCAAGCCAGGGAAAGGTCTTCTTGCGACTGATAATCCACTGCATACCGGCATCCACCGGGGTCATGGAACCGTCCGTATCCTGACCAACAATGATAAAGCCCTTTTCTGCCCGCAATACATGCATGGCTTCGGTCCCATAGGGTGTAATCCGATCCTTGGCACCAGCACTTAATACCTGCTCCCAAATATAATGCCCGTAATTAGCCTGCACATTGATCTCAAAGGCCAGCTCGCCACTGAAACTGATGCGCATAATGCGCGCCGGGATACCGGCCACCGTACCGGGACGCCAGTGCATAAAAGGAAAGACCTCATTATCAAAATCACAATCCGTACACAGCCGCTGCATCAAGGCCCGACTTTTCGGGCCAACCACCGCCGTGGTCGACCAGTGATCGGTCACTGAGGTCAGAAAAACCTCCAGTTCCGGCCATTCGGTCTGCAACCAGCGTTCCAGCCAGATGAACACCCGGGCTGCACCACCGGTGGTCGTGGTCATCAGAAAATGATTTTCATTGATACAGGCGCTAACTCCGTCATCAAAAATCATACCATTTTCATCCAGCATCAGCCCGTAACGGCAGCAGCCAGGAGCCAGTTTTGACCAGGCATTGGTATAGACCCGATTCAGGAACTCACGGGCATCCCGACCCTGGATATCAATTTTACCCAGCGTCGAGGCATCCATAACTGCCAGCCCCTGTCGTGCAGCCAAGCATTCACGCCACACCGCTGCATCAAGGTCTTCCGTCCCTTGTGGATAATACTGTGGTCGCAGCCACTGGCCGACAGTTTCCCAATGAGCACCTTGTTCAACATGGGCAGAATGCATCGGGGTATAACGCTTCGGATCATATAAATCCCGGCGATTTTGCCCCACCAAGGCAGCGAACGTGACCGGCGTATACGCCGGGCGAAAGGTAGTAGTACCCACTTCAGACATCGACAGGCCCTGGATTTGTGCTGCGATTGCAACACCCAATACATTG
The DNA here is from genome assembly GCA_011052285.1 of Gammaproteobacteria bacterium. Classification (GTDB taxonomy): domain Bacteria; phylum Pseudomonadota; class Gammaproteobacteria; order Arenicellales; family DRJH01; genus DRJH01. The sequence continues at coordinate 2,494 of DRJH01000085.1, read as the reverse complement.
CCGGTCTTGCCCTGATCGGTACCAAAGCCAAGGCCGGTGTACCGTTTGATATGTTCGATACAACGATAATTTTCCCGAATGGCCAGGGCAATGTCATCGACAGTGACATCATTTTGCATATCAATAAAAAGCTTGTTGTGCCGTTTATCCGGAGGGGGCACCATGAACAGGGCTGCAGTATGTAGGGACTGCGGTTCTACCGGCTCGAATGCCGTGGTTTCCAGGCCCAGGGCCTGGATTGCCTTGACCCCGGTGAAAGCCCCATCCCGTCGGCAGGCATCCACAGCACTGTGACCATTGAGGGCGCCGGCAGCAAAACGGCCCGCCTTGTCCATGGCCGGCATAAAAGCCAGCTGCTGCTCATCCCAATGGGGTTTCGATCCGGTATGACAATCCAGATGAACCACCGGATTCCAGCCGCCGGCGACAGCCAGCACGTCACAGCGTAGATTCGTTATTGCCGAGTGATCGACCCACCATTTGCCCTGTTGCAGACAAATGGGAGCAATGGAAACACTTTGTAATACAGCATCTCCCGTAGCGGACTGGACCGCATGACCAGGGAATAGAGGCACACCATGTAACGCCTGCGTATAAGAATCAGCTATGTCCGGCCGGCAGTCAATCACAGCCTGCAGTTTCAAGCCGGCTGCTTTCAAGGCCACTGCAGCCTCAAGCCCACTGTCGTTATTACAAAACACCACAGTATTGTCACCCGGGGAAACCGCGTAACGATTCACCCAGGACAATACTGCCGAAGCCAGCATCACGCCCGGCAGGTCATTATTGTGAAAAGCGATCGGACGCTCATGTGCGCCAGTCGCAAGAATAACCTGTCGGGCACGAATTTTGTGCAGGCGTTGCCGGGAAAGCGCTGCATCGCGTTGTGCCAGGGGCAGATGATCCTGACGTAGTTCCAAAGCATGCAATAGATTACAATCATGAAAAGCAAAAGCCGTGGTCCGACTGAGAACTCGCACATTGGACATTTGATCCAGAACAATCCTTATTTGTCGCAGCCACTGCAGCGCGGACTTGCCTGCTATTTCCTCCTTGCCATATTCACCGAGGCCATATTCATAGAGCAGACCGCCAAGCTGTGGACGTTCATCCACAACCAGCACCTGGGCGCCGGATCGTGCCACGGTCAATGCTGCCTGTAATCCAGCTACACCGGCTCCAACCACCAGCACATCACAATACTGGTACATGTGATCATAGCTTTCCGGATCGGGTTGGGTTGGTGAGGGAGAAATGCCGGCCATGGTACGCAGCAGTGTTTCATAATGCGGCCACCATTTACTCGGATACTTGAAGGTCTTGTAATAAAAACCAGCCGGCATAAAGCGGCCAAACGGCTTGAACAGGCGCTTGAATCGATTGACCGGTGTTTCTGCGGCAGTTGGAGAGCTTGCGCTCAAATCCTGATATAGCTCAACCTGGGTAGCGCGAGCGTTAGGTGTCAGAAAAGGCTCACACTCGAGATCGACCAGCGCATTGGGCTCTTCGGCATTGGAGCACAATACGCCACGATGGCGGCTGTACTTATAGCTGCGTGACACCGCCTTGATGCCGTTGGCCAGCAATGCCGAGGCCAGACTGTCGCCGGCCAGTCCCTGCAGCAGCTGACCACACCAGTAAAAGCTAAGGGGCTGCTGCCGATCGATGACTTCGCTGTCACGCCGGGCAAGACGGCGACTCATAACCGCTCCAACAGATCATTCTTTCCGGCATGAGCTTTAGCCATAGTCCAGCTGCCTTCGATTCGATTGTTGGCAGTATTGCGTTTGACCACAAAGAACTTGCGACAGCCGGCAGCATGTATCCATTGCTCAAGGTGCGGCCCCTTGGGGTTATTGCGCATGAATAGATAATCCGCCCATTCCTGATCAGAAATCTGCTCCGGTTGCGGTGGCCGTTCGATAAACGCTTCACCGGCATAAGCAAAATCTTCTTCCTCGAAGATATGCTGACAATAGGGACAGGGAATCAGTAACATCTCATACTCCACCTAGTGCGCGACTGCCGCTGCACCATGTTCATCAATCAAATGCCCGGTACAGAAGCGCTCCAGTGAAAACGGTGCGGCCAGTGGGTGGGGCTCGTCATGGGCAATCGTATGTGCAAACACATGTCCCGAACCCGGTGTGGCCTTGAAGCCACCGGTACCCCAGCCACAATTAAAATAAAGACCCTGCACAGGCGTCTTGCCGACAATCGGACAAGCGTCGGGGCAGGTATCGACAATACCACCCCACTGCCGATTCAGACGCACCCGGCTCAAAGCTGGAAACATCTCCAGAATCGCCTGTGCGGTGTGCTCATTGATATGCGGGCTACCACGCTGCGAATAACCGTTATAGCTGTCAATGCCCGCACCGATGACCAGATCGCCCTTGTCCGACTGGCTGATATAGGCGTGCACGGTGTTGGACATAACCACGGTATCAATCACCGGCTGCATGGACTCGGATACAAAAGCCTGCAGGGGGTG
>DRJH01000084.1 GCA_011052285.1 Gammaproteobacteria bacterium | reverse complement strand
CTGCACTATTAAGTATACTCATAGTGCTGAAGGATACCTCGGTAATGAATTAAAAACTCACTTATATTCAGTAGGTTGTAAAATTCAAAAAGTGCATTTTTCAGCATAGTAGAGTATATTAAGGAAGGATAAACACCCTTTTTGACCAAGTCAACCAAGTCAAGCGGCCGTTCACAGCCTATGCCCCGCTCAGTTTTTGTTACCAGGGCACGGTGTTTGCTGTTTGGTGTAAATACGCCGTGGAAACGGATCGGGTTAACGCGTGGCTTTGGGACAAGAGCCGCGAGACTGGCGATGAAGTCCAAGGGCTAAAAATGACATGGGTGGTGCCGTCACGGTAGGGTGTCTTCAGTTGATGACCAACGCAGTCTCAAATACAGGGTGGCATGGTATAAATATTGAAAATTTTTTCACTACCATAAAATAATCTGAGTCAGTTTCAGGGTAGAAATTGGCATTTTGTGGTCAATGTTAATGAAGTCACAGAAGTCATCACTTGGTAGAGTGCTCTGTTCTGTTCTGTATTGTTCTGTATTGTTCTGTATTATTAAGGGGAGCATTGAGTATTCAAAGACTAAGGAGAAGCCATGAAACGTATCCATGTATTTAGTGTGATGATGCTGATGAGTGTATCCGTTACCGCAGCATCCAGCGGTGTGTCGGTTTACCAGGGTTCCTGTATCGCTTGTCACAATATTGGGGTGGCGGGAGCACCCAGATTGGGTGACAAGCAGGCGTGGCAACCCAGAATAGACCAAGGTATGGAGGTGCTGGTCCAGCATGCTCTGACAGGATTCAAGAGTCCGGGTGCCAAGGTCGGTATGCCAGCCAAAGGTGGAAAAACTTCGCTGAGCGAAGCGGATATTCGTGCTGCTGTGGGGTATATGGTCAGTCAGTCTAAATAACCACTTAACCGAATGGGTTCCACTTCTGTTAAGATGGTCCATGTCTTTATTAATGATTGCGGGTTGGAGTGAACCAAAGAGATGAGTGGACGGTTGATCAGGGATTTCTGGCAGACAATCGTCCATGGGGCGCAGCAGTTGTTTCTGGGCCTGTGTGCGTTGATTCTCCTGCAGGGGGTGAGTATGGCAGATCGTACCACGGTAGCACCTATTACAGTGACGTCTTCCGCTTTTGTACAGGGAGGCGAAATCCCTACTCTCTATACCTGTGAAGGCGAAGACAGCTCTCCTCCACTGCGCTGGTCAGGTGTTCCGGACAATGCCGATACCTTGGTATTGATCGTTGATGACCCGGATGCGCCGGATCCGCAAGCACCAAAAATGACATGGGTTCACTGGTTGGTTTATAATCTGCCGGCACAGCTGACCGCACTCAACCCCGGTACCGTCAGTATCGATTTACCGGCTGGTGCTGAAGAAGGTATCAACAACTGGGACCGCAAGCTTTTTGGTGGTCCCTGTCCTCCTATCGGCCGCCATCGGTACTTCTTCAAGTTGTATGCGCTGGATTCTGCGTTGAGCGGACTTGCATCACCGGACAAGGATGCATTACTGGTCGCGATGAAAGGCCACATCATCGGTTATGGTGAACTGATGGGAACCTATAAGAAAAAACACTGAATTGAATGTACTTCGTTATTCGGTAGACTGCGGCCCGTGTTGATCAAAGGTACGCCGTTTTGTGGATGGTGGAACCGTTAAGTCTTTTCTCGCTGCTGACGGTAATCTTCGTGGTTGCTGTTTTGTACGCATCGGTCGGTCACGGTGGTGCTTCAGGTTATTTAGCATTGTTTGCATTGTGGGGTATGCCGGCGGCACAAATGAAGCCGGCAGTGTTGTATATGAATGTGTTCGTTACCCTACTGGTGTTTGTTCGCCTCTATCGGCAGGGCCATTTTGATCTGCGCCTGTTTCTGCCGTTTATGTTGCCGTCTCTGCCACTGGCGTGGCTGGGTGGAGGCTGGCTGTTGGAGCCCTGGCTTTATCGGGCTCTGGTTGGGGGTGCGTTGCTGGTAGCTGCCTTGTTGACGTGGTGGTCACACCCAGGCCGTACCGATATTCGCCAGCCTGTGTGGTGGGTGGCAGTGCCAGTCGGTGCTGTGCTGGGTTTTTTTTCCGGACTAACCGGTGTTGGAGGTGGTATTTATTTGAGTCCGCTACTGCTACTCATGCGTTGGACCAGCATGCGTGGCAGCGCGGCACTGGCGTCTGCGTTCATCCTGCTCAATTCCATAGCAGCACTGGCAGGATGGTATGGAACAGGTGGCGTCGATTTGCCCGCGGACCTTTGGAGTTATATATTGGCCGCTGTAACCGGTGGCTGGCTGGGTTCACAATTGACCAACAAGTGGTTATCCTCTGCCAGTCTGCGGAAAATCCTTGGTACGGTACTGTTGCTGGCCAGTTTGCGAATTTGGTTGGTCTAGGGGGCTGTCATGCAGAATTTTGCACACAAAACGATTGTTAATTCCTGGAATGAATGGGACCCGTTGCGCCATGTCATCGTCGGGCGCGCTGATGGCTCCTGTGTGCCGCCACTGGAACCTGCGGTGGATGGCAAGGTGCCGGTGGACAGTGCGATGCGCCAGTTCGCCGGTAGCCAGCGCAGTGAGGAGAGTATCGCTCGGGCCAATATGCAACTGGATGATTTTGCTGCTTTACTGACCCGTCGTGGCATTCGGGTCGATCGGCCCCAAGTACTGAATTTTTCAGAGCCTACGGCAACACCGGACTGGCAGGTCGAGAGTATGTTCGGTTGTATGCCACCGCGCGATGTACTGTTGACCGTGGGCAAGGAAATTCTCGAGGCCACACTGACCTATCGCTGCCGCTGGTTCGAATATCTTTGCTATCGTGATCTGTTGCAAGCCTATTTTCAGGAAGACCCCGGGATGCGCTGGGAATCGGTGCCCAAGCCACGTTTGACCGATGCCTCCTATCGAGCCAGCTTCAAGCAGGAAGCGAGCACCAATGTCGGCAAGCTGAAGTTATTGAGCGAAAGGCGTTATGTTACCACCGAGGCCGAACCGATATTCGATGCTGCAGAAGTCTTACGCATGGGCAAGGATCTCTTTGTCCAGCATGGCAACACGGCCAATTTGCAGGCTGCACGTTGGTTGGCCCGCCACTTTCATGAGCATCGTGTACACAGCCTGAATTTTTTCGGTGATGATCCGTACACTATGCATATTGACGCCACCTTTGTGCCACTGCGCCCGGGACTGATTATCAACAATCCCGGTCGCAGTTTACCACCGAAGCAGCGTAAATTATTTGAGATCAACGACTGGCAAATTGTCCCTTCGGCGCATCCCGTACATGACCTGTCACCGCCGATGTGTTATTCCGGTGTTTTTCTTTCCATGAATTGCCTGGTTTTGGATCCGAAAACCGTCTGTATTGAAGCCAGCGAGGTGCAACAGCAGGAGCAAATGGATCAACTGGGTTTCGAGGTGATTCCCGTACCGTTCCGTGATGTCTATCCCTTCGGTGGTGGTCTGCATTGTTCAACTGCGGATGTCTTTCGGGAAGGCCAGTTGGAGGATTATTTTCCCCATCAATTGCCAGGATGATAATTGCCAGCCATACGTCCATAAAGATAGAGATTCTGTATAATGGCAGTGTGTAAAGTTCTTTCATTGGTGAGTACCTGAGATACAGAACGGGGGTTTGCTGCAATGAATACAGTGCGACAGGTGTTAAAAGAAAAAGGGGCAAAAGTCTGGGCAGTGCAAGTCGACCAGCCGGTATTCGACGCTCTGCAACTGATGTTGGATAAAAATATCGGTGCATTGGCGGTGCTCGAAGGGGATAAAATGGTCGGTATTTTCACCGAGCGTGATTATGCCCGTAAGGTGATTCTCAAGGGGCGCAGTTCACATAATACCTCGGTTGCTGAGTCGATGACCCGCAAGGTATTTTGTGTGGCGCCTACGGACACGGTTGATGTCTGTATGGAATTGTTCACCGGGCAACGCGTGCGCCATCTGCTGGTGATGGAAGATGGTGCTCTGGCTGGCATCATCAGTATCGGTGATGCAGTCAAGCACGTGATCGCTGATCATGAGAGCACGATTAAGGAGCTACAGGACTATATCCAGGGCAGTTACTGAAGCCAGGGCAGTTACTAAAAAAGTACTTTCTCTCCGGTATATGGCCTCCTTGTTGAATGGCCTGTCTTCCTGTTAACTCGAAAAGAGAGACTTCGGTTACTTTGGAGTTGTCAGATGACGGTAACTGAAACGGTAACGGCGTACTGCGCCGAGCAGGTTGTTGCCAAGTAACAACCAGGAAAGTCCAAGCAGGCCGGCTGCAACGTAACTGAGCCATTGTGCCCAGAACACTGCCAGTATTGCTGCCAATAAAGCGACAGTGAATAATTGTAGTTGTCGCTTGGCTGCCATGTCACCGATAAACTGTTTCATATTGGGCAGACGGACATCGGTGCGCTGCAACGCGAGTTGTCGATTCTGCAGATGAAACCAGCTTAGAAAAGGCACGATTTTATACAGCATGCCATTCATGACTGAGCAGCCAAATCCCAGTAGCAGCAAGATGCCCAGTAACAGGGGGTATTGTACTGAATCAGACCAGGATGGGAGCACCTGTGCTAATAACCAGAGACTGAAGGCCAGGATTGCGCAGTACATTGCCAGCCGCCAGAACAATAGCGTGACATCGGCGATCCGGCGTTTACGCCGATATTGCAGGCGCAGTGTGATGATGCAGAACAGTACAAAACCGCCAAATATCGCCAGGCGGGTTAGTGTCTGTAACACGGGGTAAGTTTGCCTG
>DRJH01000083.1 GCA_011052285.1 Gammaproteobacteria bacterium | reverse complement strand
TTTTATTTTACGGCTTACTTCTTCGGCATTGCCGATTTCTGAATCGATCAGTGTTCGATAAACAAAATAGGTCAGCCCGTCAAAACCCTTTCCGGCCTGTTCCTTTTTCCGTGCCTCGTTCTTTTCCACTTCCTTCAGTAACGCTGCCAGCGCTTCGGCTGTACTGGTCTGGCGATCTTCGAAACTCTCCTGTACCGCCTGTGCTCGCTCGGCCATCGCGATCAGGTAAGGGTCATCGCTTTCGTCTTCTGCTTTTTTCTCGATACTCTTCACCAGGTTGATAACCTTGCTGCCATCCCCATTCTTCTTCGAGGCAATATACGCAGCAGTGTCCTGATTGATCTCAAACACCTCGCTAACAGGCTGGATATAGTCCGTACCCACATGTTGCTGCACAAGTTCATTAGTCTTTTGCTGGAAAGCTCGATCGACCTGAATACGTTTCGCATAGGCTTTGCGTACCACATCGTAAATCGCCGACAGCGTACTATAGAGTCTCTTGCAAAATTCGTGAGCGGCGATCTGCTTCCCCACTTCGACCCATTTCCGAGTTGAAATTTCGCTCCATGGAACCACCATACAACTCATTCAATCCCAAAATTGGACTCAAAGCGGGATTGAATATCATCCACCCTGGGTTTTGCAAGAGGCTCTATAGTCATCAATAAACGGCCGCAGGAAGGCGTCCGGAGAGATGATCTCGTAAAGCATCTCGATTTCTTTGTACTCCTTGAAAAACGTCTTGCGCCGTTCCGGGTCACGGAAATGCTCAATCAATGAGTCGACATCCTTATCATCAAAGTTGCGTTCAATCAGACTCAGGTACTCCGGGGCCTGCTGCTCCATTTTGCTCTGGAAAAGTACTTTCAGAAGTTTAAGATCTTTAACAATGGCATTCACTTCCTCGCTGTCGAAGGCAAGCGCCTTTTCGAGCTTGTCGAAGATACCGACAAAACCATGCGGCTTCACCATTTCCATCTGCTCGTTTTCATACGGCCGGTTTACCCGAGCGATGGCCTGCAACAAGGTATGGTCACGCATCGGCTTGTCGAGATACATCGCGTAGAGTACGGGGGCATCAAAGCCGGTCAACAATTTCTCGGTAACGATTAGGATCTTCGGTAACTGATCTAGCTTATTGAAGCTCTTGCGGATGGCCCGCTCATGCTTCGAATCAAGGTGAAACTCTTTTAACAACGCCGAATCATTATTGTTGCCTGTGTAGACAACTTCGGAATACTCGGGTGGCAGAAATTCATCCAGTGCGTGCTTGTATTGCGCACAGGCCTCACGGTCTACGCCAACCAGAAACGCCTTGTAACCAAGTGGTTCTACATTTTGCCGATAGTGCTCGGCAACATACTGCGCTACCTTTTTGATGCGATCTTTTCCCTTGAGAAAATTTTTCAGGTTCACTGCCCGTTCGAGAATCTTGTTCAGTTCTTCGATATCGGCTACACCTTCTGCCTCCGCCAACGATAAGAACTCCTTGTCCAGTGTTTCGTGCGGCACCAGCATCTCGTTCGGTGCGAGATTGTAGTACAACGGCAAAGTCGTCCCATCTTCGATACTGTCGGCAATCGAATACTTGTGCAGGTAGCCTCTGTCATCCTCACAGCCGAAGGTCTTAAAGGTGCCTCGCCCATAGACAGTCTTGTCTACCGGGGTGCCAGTGAAACCTATGTAGCTGGCATTCGGCAGACCTGCCATCAGGAAGTTGCCCAGGTCACCGCCGGTGGTACGGTGGGCTTCATCGATCAGAACATAGATGTTCGAGCGGGTATTCAGATTAGCCGGCATGTCACGGAATTTGTGAATCATGGTCACGACGATACCGCGATAGTCGTCTTTCAACAGCTTGTTGAGCTGTCGAATACTGCTGGCATGTTCCAGGTTACCCAGCCCGAGGGCAGCCAGATTCTTGAGCATCTGGTCTTCCAGTTCGTTGCGGTCAATCATCAACAACATGGTTGGTTTATCCGCTTCCGGCGCACGAAATAACATCTCCGCTGCCTTAATCATGGTAAACGTTTTACCGCTGCCTTGTGTATGCCATACCAGGCCTCGTGTGCGACCAGGATCAAGGGCACGGCCAACTACCTGCACCACTGCGTTCGTTTGATGCTGGCGCAGTATGTATTTGTTCAGTTCCTCATCCTTCTCTGCAAAGATGATGTAGTTTTTCAGGAACCCGAGCACCTGCGGGATGGCGCAGAAGCTTTTTACCTTGGCTTCCAGCTTGCCGATTTCTTCATCCTTCCAGTTGAAGATATTTCGTCGCACCGTGTTCCAGGTCACGTCGTAGGAAAACCCAATGGCATCGGTAGTGGTGAAAATCTGCTCGGGCACGAACAGCTCAGGTGTTTCGCGATGGTAACGGCGGATCTGGTCTACCCCAAGTGCAATCGCCTCGTCCTTGTTGGCATTTTTACACTCTATTACCAGCACCGGGATGCCGTTGATCAGGAAAACAACATCCTCACGAGTACCATAGTGACCATTGTGAAAGGCGTACTCTTCAGTCACCTCAAATTCATTGTTCTCAGGGTTCTCGTAATCAATCAGAATTAAATCACGCTCACGGTGTATAGGAGTGTATATAGGAAGAATAAAGCCCATATCACCAGCCAGTCAAGCTGTGATTCGCCTATCACCAGTGATTCGTGCCGCCCATTTAGCCAG
>DRJH01000082.1 GCA_011052285.1 Gammaproteobacteria bacterium | reverse complement strand
TAGTGTGGATGGCGAATTTTCCGAGGTCAGAGACAATCCATTTACGGCCAAGTTTTTCAGCAGAAGCAGCTAAAGTACCTGTTCCTGAAAAAAAGTCTGCAACAATGTCATTTTCGTTTGATGAGGCACTAATTATTCTGTCTAAAAGGGCTTCAGGTTTTTGGGTCGAATAACCAAGTCTTTCACTTCCCATGGCATTAATCATATTGATGTCGTCCCATATGTTTTCGACTGGCCTCCCCTTTAACTCCCAAGTGTATTGCTTGAATTCAGGGTATTTAGCATTCTCCGAAAAACGTATACGGTCTTCCCTTTTTAACTGTTCTAAACGTTCTTGTGAATATGTTGCCATTACCTGCCACCGGTACTTTCCTCGCTCATCCTCATATTTAAATCGTTTAAGGTACTCTTCGGGATATTCCCCGTATTGAATGTTAAATAGAAAGCCCGATTTGGATTTTGTGTACAGAAATATTGTGTCGGTATTTACCGAGAACTTCTTAGAGATTGCCTTTACAGTATTTGTTCTTCTCCTCCACAATATCTCATTCAAAAAATTATCTTTCCCAAAAACTTCGTCCAAAGCTAATCGGATATAAGAATTTACCCGCCAATCACAATGCACATAAATACTGCCATCCTCCGCCAACAAATCCCGCATCAATACCAATCGCTCATAGATCATGGCGATAAAGGAATCCGCTCCCCTGCCCCATGTGTCGCGGTAGGCCAGTTCTTCCAGCACGTTGGGCTTTTTGGTGAAGGTGTCGCCACCGATCTCGATGTTCATGGAAAAGTCCGCCCCCACATCGAAGGGCGGGTCGATATAGATGAGCTTGATACCGCCCTGTTTTTCGATCTCCTCGCGCAGTGGGCCATTTTTTAGACTGGAGAGAATCAGCCTGTTGTCACCCCAGATAAGCTTGTTGGTCCAGCCCTTGAGTTGGCGACCGGTGCTAGGATCAAACATATCCACCTGCGCCTTGACCTCCTTTTCGGCACGCGGTTCGTCCACATGCTCGATGGTCTGAAAGGGCAAAACCATATTACATACTTCATTGGTTTTACCATTCCAGACCAGCTCCACCTCCTGCTTCTCCTCAAATAACAAAAAGCGAAACTTGTCCGGCAACGGCTTATCCGACTCCAGATACTTAATAATGTCCCGTTTTTCGTTATCAGTTAGTTTCATTAATCCACCGCTTTACAGAATGACCATTGTCATTTTGAGCATATTACTACCAAACAACAGACAAAATTTCCTTTTGTCCGTATCGCGTACGTGAAAAGCGGGGCTAAAGTCATCTTTCGGCAACTGATATCCATAACGCACGCTTTGATCATCGGAACGATCCCAACCAATGTCCTTGAGCTGCGCGTCGATCACGACAGGGGAGAAGGCTTCTTTTGTTCCTGTGGATGGTGTCAAAACAATCCTCGTTTGTTTGTTAGTGGATCCTGATTCTGCATCCTGACCAAACTTACAGCGGCTCGGTTCCTTCGCTCAAAATCTGTATATAGCCATCGTAAGCGTAGAGACGATTTCGTTGCCGGCCCGTTAGTTCCTTAACGATGTTCATTTCCTCAAGTTTTCGCAGGCTCTTGTTGACGGCAGGATGGGTCAGTTCCAATGCTTTGCAGGCTGCCGTAATGGAAATGATCGGGCGTTGTTGTAATAAATCGTGCACGCGTAAGGCGGTACCGGCGATCTTGCCCTGCTCCTGAATCCGTCGCCGATCTTCGTCAAACAGGGTCCAGAGTCTTTGCGCCGCCTCTGTCGCCTCTGTCGCAGTTTCAGTCACTCCTGAAAGAAAGAACCGTAACCAGCCTTCCCAGTCACCGTCGAGGCGTACCCGTTGCAGGTGGTCGTAATACTCCGAGCGATGAATTTTAAAATACAGGCTGAGGTACAGGGATGGCTCGCGAAGCACCTTGTCGTGACACAGCAATAGCGTGATCAACATGCGTCCCAGGCGGCCGTTGCCATCGAGGAACGGGTGAATGGTCTCGAACTGCACATGGGCAAACGCCGCCTTGATGAGTGACGGCGTGGGTTCCGGTTCATCGTGCAGAAAATGTTCAAACGGGCCGAGGCAATCCATCAGCCGTTCCGGTGGTGGCGGTACGAACACGGCATTGCCGGGGCGGGAACCACCGAGCCAGTTCTGACTGCGCCGGAACTCTCCCGGCGTTTTGTCGGCTCCGCGACCTTTGGCCAGCAGGATGCCGTGAATTTCCCGAAGCAAGCGCAGGCTCAAAGGAAATCCCTCATGTAATCGAGTCAGCCCGTGGCTCAACGCGGCGACATAACTGGATACCTCCTGCACATCATCCAGCGGCACACCCGGTGTTTCTTTGAGTTCATAGAGCAACAGGTCGGAAAGAGACGACTGGGTGCCCTCGATCTGGGAAGACAGAACGGCTTCCTTGCGAACATACTGGTACAAAAGCTGATTGAGAAAATAACCGGAATTCGGCCAGATCTGACTGATGCCATCCAGTCGGCCCAGGGCCCGGTTGGCCTGGTCCATCCGTTGCAGCAATTCGGTCTCCAGGGCCAGCGGCGGATTGGGTGGCAGGGGGGCGGGCAGGTAGGCCCGGTAACTCTCGCCGGTTACCGTTTGCGTCAGGTATTCCCCCACCTTGCGTTTCATAATTCTCCAGGCATCCGCTTGTTATGTAAGGATCCTTTCATTAAAGCCGTAATTGGCCCTCAGAATAAAACGATAACGCCGTATCGATTAATAAGCAAGCCCGGTCTATACTGATTTACCCCCAGCCAGTTCTCGGCTGATAGTAAGCCGTGTTTCTCGGTCGGTCTCCCGTTGTTCCGAGGTTAGTGCTTTTATTTCTGGTCCGCCAGTGGCCGGGCATTTCCAGGCGGTCAGTTCCTCATAGCGGTTCTGCGCATAGACATGGCGCAGCCTCCGCCCCCCCGTGCATGTGGGAGAGTCCGGCGCAGGGTGTTGCCCTCGTAGACGCGCATTTGGTGCACGTAGTTGTGCCCATGGTTACCAAGCAACTAAAAAAGACCGCCGTATATTTGCGTTCGAACAAGGATCGATCAGATGTCCACCATGAATCAGAATGGGTGTTCACGTTCGCCGGAATACGCAGGTGCGCTAAACTTCCAGATCATCTCGAATATGGCCGGCTAACTCCTTGCCACCCGGTAATATGTGTATTAATATTTAATACACTAGCCACAAGGATACACCGATGCCCCGAAACACGTCCGTCAC
>DRJH01000081.1 GCA_011052285.1 Gammaproteobacteria bacterium | reverse complement strand
GAGAAGAAGGTCGATGACCCCAGGTCTCGTTGTCCGAGCGTACACCAACTCCAAACTGCCTGTTCGTTAACCTTCTTTAGTGCTGCCAGTTGAGGGACCTGCAAGAGCGCCTTTATTTCCGATGCGAACCAAATTCGTGAACCAATTTTCGCCCAGTACAAAGGCCTCTTGCCAAGGCGATCACGACTTAAGATCAGCTGGTTGCTCCTGCGATCATAGAGGGCCAACGCCCAAAATCCCACAAGTTTTGCGAAACACTCCGTGCCCCACGCCTTGTAAGACTCTAGCAGCACTTCCGTATCAGAACGGGTGCGAAAGATCACGCCCTCCGCCTCTAGCTCATCTCGCAGCTCAATGTAATTGTAAATCTCTCCATTGAATGTCAGGCAGCAGGATTCTTCCTTGTCTATATATGGCTGGTGCCCACCATCACTGAGATCAATAATGGAGAAACGTCGATGCGCCAGGGCAATGTTGGAAGCCTGTACATTTGCATCAGTGTCAAGAACCGGAATACGATTGCGCACAGATCCAGGGCTGCTGGCGTCGGAGAACGCCCTAATGCGCCGCTGGTTTTGGTCTATAAAGGCGAAGCCGGCGTCGTCAGGCCCACGATGACGAATGGCACGAGACATCGCCAGTATCTCCCGCAGCGCCACTGCTTCCCTCCCTAGATCAACAATTCCAGCAATACCACACATGCGTTCTCCTGAATACGCCCAATGGCGCTTAGCGTGAGTTTTCCGCCAGACCCCCTGAAACCATCTGCCGGATGCGTCGAGTCCAGATACAGCAGCGGACCGAGAGTTTAGGGTAACATTCCGCAATGGTTTTTGCTCGAACTCCCGCGCTCGAGCAAGCTGTTACAGGCATCCGGGCGGTATGAGCCCAGAGGTCTTTAGAATTGGCCGTGTGTGCGGCTACCTGAGTGTCCACCATATTGTGGGAAGTTCAGTAATTGTGTAGCAATGCGAAAAATGGGATACCTTTGGATATTGAGCTGTGCGAAAATTATCCACGAAAAAGTCGGGAATTGTTAACTGAAGCATGAAGGCATATATATAAACGATGAACCAATCTGAATCCAATATGCGAAAGATCAGCCGGGGGGGTGCCCGGCAGGGACCGGGATGGTTCGCGCGTCGCTGGACCGCCTTCTGGATGCGATTCAGCGGGCCAGGGCCGGTAGGGAAGTTGGCGAGCAGGTTAGCTGCATGGCTCGCTCCGCCACATATGGACCAGATATCGCTCGCTTACCTCAACCGGCGTGGTTACATCGATGCGACAGCGACGATCTATCATTCCGACCTGCGACTGGGCCAAAATGTGTACCTTGGACCAGGGGTTCTGGTTGTAGAAACAAAGGGAGGTGGACCGATCAGTCTGGGCGACAGAGCGGAGATCCACATGCATGTGTTATTTGAAACCGGGCGCGGCGGATATATGGAAATCGGACCTGAGACCGGTATCCACCCCGGATGTCAACTCAAGGCGTACGTCAAACCAATTATAATTGGCAGGGGTGTAATGATTGCAGCCAATGTGGCGTTATATTCCTATGATCACGGATTGGCGCCTGACATTTCAATCTGTGACCAGCCACTTGTGGCCAAAGGGCCGATTACGATCCAGGACGATGCCTGGATTGGGACAGGGGCTGTAATACTGAGTGGTGTAACTATTGGTGAGGGTGCAGTAGTAGGAGCTGGCGCAGTGGTTACAAAAGACATACCGGCCGGTGGTATCGCGGCAGGTAATCCGGCACGTATTATAAAATATAGAAACGAATTGAAGAATGCAGACAAAATAAATGAGTAGTACTGGTAATCCACTGGTAAGCATCGGCATTCCCACATACAACCGGGCGAATGGTAACCTTCTTAAGGTTGTTGAGCGAGCGCTGGCGCAGACTTATCAGAACGTGGAAGTCATCGTATCGGATAATTGTTCAAGCGATCATACGCAGGAGCTGGTGCAATCAATAGAAGATCCTCGCGTACGCTATTTCCGCCAGGAAACCAACATTGGCCCAAATAACAACTTTAATTTCTGCCTGAATCAGGCCAGGGGTGAGTATTTTCTTCTTTTCCATGACGACGATATGATTGATCATGATTTTGTCGAAACCTGTATATCATCTCTCGAACCCGGTCAGTCGGTGGGGGCTATATTTACCGGGGTGCGCATCATCGATGAAAATGATAGCGTTCTCGAAGAGTACGAAAATAAGGGGGCTGGATTGTCTCCGTTGGAATTTATCCAGGGTTGGTTCAGGGACACAACAGTATTATATCTTTGTAGCACCTTATATAAAACAGTCTGCTTGAAAGAGGTCGGAGGTTTTTCGTCAAAGAAGAATCTATATGATGACCTGGTACCTACATTTACACTGGCAACCAGGTATGGTCGGCTGGACGTTGCCGAAGTGAAGGCCGGCTTTCGCCGGCATTCGGGCAATCGCGGCTCCAGTGTGCCGATTAATGACTGGATTGAAGACAGCCTGTACTTGCTCGATGTTTTATACCGACTACTGCCTGATGAGCGTACTGCACTGAGTACGGAAGGGGAGTTGTATTTCTGCAAAAAGATGTATCGTAATATTTCGGAAGGTTTGGCAGCTTCTCATTCCTGTGTGGATTATTTTTACGTCTATAAAACTTACCACTACTGCTATTCGCCTCTTCACTATTTATACAAAAAGAAGTGGGACCGTCGAGTGGAGAAAATCAAAAAGACGATCGCTATAAGGCAATGATCAATATAAAATATATCCGCACCTTTTATCCGCATTGGGGTGAGCATAGTGGTATTCATCAGTTTATCCGCCACCTTCCGCCGCAAAAGTTTCGCTGTGAGGAGAAAACAGTACCCATGGGATGTTCCAGCCTGATGGGGAGAAAGTTCGACTCGCTGTTTGCCAGGGCTGTGAAAAGCAGGAAGATGAAGGCTTACCGACTGAGCGACGCACGAGAGGAATCGTTAACCTTCTTTCAAAGTGTCACGAACAAGTATGACATTATTCATTTCCTGGATGGTGAACATGGCATCATGTTCCTGCCTGGGCTGCTTAAAAAAATGAGATGGGTCAAATCGAAGCCGCTGCTGATAGGGATGTTTCACCAACCACCTCATATTCTGGAGGAGTTGATAAATCCAGACATTATCCGTCAGCTCGATTATGTATCAGTCGTGGCACCAAACCAGGTGGACTATTTTGCGCAACATATGCCAAGGGAGAGAATCCGGGCCATCCTGCACGGGATTGCTGCCGACCATTTCCAGCCGGCCGAAAGTAACGCTTCCACAGACAGGTTGCGATGCATTGCAGGTGGTGTATGGCTCAGGGACTACAAGGCAATTTTTGAGACTGCCAGGCTTATGCAGGGAGAGCAGGGGGTTGAGTTTCACCTCATCGCCTCTGATCTGGAAAAACCAGCGGATTTGGACAATGTTTTCATCCACAGAGGTATTACAGACGAAGAATATATGCGGCTTTTCAGGGAAAGTGACGTCCTGTTTATGCCGATGGAAGCAGCTACTGCCAACAACGTCATTCTTGAAGGTATCGCTTGTGGGTTGCCGGTAGTTTCTTCAGAGCTGTCTTCCGTGAGAGCCTATCTGCCTGGTAAGGAAGCTGTCCTTGTAAAAAACAATGAACCGCTGGTTTTCGCGAATATCCTGAGAGACCTGTTGAAAAATCCGGAAAAAAGAACTGAAATGGGAAAGCATGCCTTGCTTCGAGCCAAACAATTGTCCTGGCCAAACATCGCTGAACAGTACGACGATTTTTACACGGAAATACTGGCAGGCAGGTGAAAGCAGTCACGATCTCAATTGCTGAAGAGATGTGAAGCTGCGTAATAGTAAAGAGCGGCGAAGTATTTCCTGGAACTTCTATAATAGTAGTAGCCAAGTTGCCAGTACTTGTCACGCACTATTCGGTACTTCCCGCCAGGTAGATGTTCCTCTTTTGACCAGTGCAATAGATGTTTATACGCTCTAAATTGTGTTTCAGAAAAATCTGTTTTCAGGCCGGTGATTCTGTTATCGAGATGTAATCTTCTGATTGAGACAGGTTCATTTACTTCACCCGCGGCAAGTTTTAATACGGCCGCTAATTTAATGGTGAGAACCATATCCTGATGGAGGCGGAGCTTCGGTAACAGACCTACCCTCAGCAACCCGGCTTTTTTTACCACCAGCCCGTTTAAGTGAATATATCCAGCACCTCCCTGGACTAAAAACCGAAACAGCTGCCCGGGGCTCACTTTTTCATCTACGGTTGCAACTTCTTCATGATGGGTTAAAAAATACCGGCGTTTGGCTTCTTCGTTCTCGAAATCGGCACCAACGGCCGAATACACGCCGTCAACTGTAGGGTCATTTTCGAGTACTGCCGCTGCT
>DRJH01000080.1 GCA_011052285.1 Gammaproteobacteria bacterium | reverse complement strand
CCCTTCAGGCAATACCGATAATGCCCCAGGAACTGATCGCACAAATCTTGGCAAAAGCAGCACAGCGCTTGCTGGCCAGCGACCCGGACAGTTTTATGCGACTGCTGAAAAATCACGACAAGACGATTGCGTTGACGGTCTCCGGCACCGGTTTGCGCTACTGTTTTCTGGTAACAGCGGACGGCATCGAAGGCAATCCTGGCCATCAGGAAGTTGATGTGGAATTTATCGCCGGCCCCCTGACGCTGCTGCGCCTGGCCCGCTACGGTTACCAGCCGGCTTTGGTCAACGACGGCCTGTTGACCATTATGGGGGATATGGAAACCGGCCGACGTTTGGCACGTCTTTTCAGCACCCTCGATATTGATTGGGAGGGGCTGGTGGCACAGTACACCGGAACCATTCTGGCACATCGAGTCGGCGTCCAGGTACGCAGTCTGTTGCAGTGGCGAGGAAAACTGCATAATAACCTCTGGAGTACTGCAGGCGAGACGCTCACCGAGGAGCGCAATATCCTGGCTCCAGCGTTGCGTATTGAGCTATTTAATCATGCGGTAGATAACCTACATACCGATACGGAACGCCTGGCAGCCCGTATTCGACGCTTGCAAAAAATATTTACGCCATGAACCCGTACAGAAACCTCCGCCATTTACTGCATATTCTCTGGGTTTTTGTGCGTCACGGAATCGATGATTTAATCGGAATCGACCAATTGCCATGGTCAATTCGCAGTCTGATCAAGGCCTCACCGTGGCGCTGGTTCAGGGATTTATCCAAGCCACGAGGCCAACGCCTGCGTGAAGCACTGCAAGAACTGGGTCCGGTGTTCGTCAAGTTCGGGCAAATTCTTTCCACCCGCCCGGACCTGTTGCCCGAAGATATCGCCAGCGAACTCACCATGCTACAGGATCAAGTCCCTCCCTTTAGTGCACAAGCCGCTAAAAAAGTGGTGGAAAAGGCCTATGGTGAAACCCTGGAGGCTCATTTTCAATACTTCGAGGCCGAAGCCTTTGCTTCCGCATCAGTGGCGCAGGTGCACTTAGCGAAACTGCTTGATGGTACCGAAGTTGTAGTCAAAATCCTGCGTCCGGGCATGCAGGCCATTATTCAGCGTGACCTAAAGCTGCTGTATCTACTGGCCGAACTGGCAAAAAAATATTGGAGTGAAGGTCCACGATTGCGCCCCGTTGCAGTGATCGAGGAATTTGATAAAACGATTCACGATGAACTCGACCTCATGCGTGAAGCCGCTAACGCCAGTCAGCTGCGCCTGAATTTCAGTCAATCCGATCTGATTTATGTGCCCGAGGTGTACTGGGATCACACCCGGCATGAGGTGATGGTGATGGAGCGGATTCATGGCATTTCTATCCGTGATATCAAAAGCTTGAAAGCAGCCGGTATTGATATGCGGGTGCTGGCGCACAATGGGGTCGAGATTTTCTTTACCCAGGCCTTCAGGGATGGTTTTTTTCATGCCGACATGCATCCCGGGAATATTTTCGTGGGTAGTGATGGCCAGTACAAAGCCGTCGATTTCGGGATTATGGGGACCTTGAGTAGTGAGGATCAGGATTATTTGGCAGAAAACTTCCTGGCTTTTTTTAATCGGGATTACCGGGCTGTGGCCGAGGCTCATGTTCGGGCTGGCTGGGTACCTCCAGATACCCGGGTCGAGGAATTCGAGGCTGCTATCCGTACCGTTTGTGAGCCGATTTTCGCCAAACCGATCAGTGAAATTTCCTTTGGCCGCCTGTTGGTCAGCCTGTTCAGTACCGCTCGCCGCTTCAATATGCCGGTACAACCACAGTTGGTGTTGCTGCAGAAGACTTTTCTAAACATTGAAGGACTGGGCCGGCAGTTATATCCGCAGCTGGATCTGTGGGAAACTGCGAAGCCATTCCTGGAGCGTTGGATGCGCAAGCGGGTCGGTCCGGGGGCCTTTCTGGAGACGTTGCGCAGGGAAGCCCGCAAGTGGAACCGAACGCTACCGGAAATTCCCATGCTGGTCCACGATTCGCTTCAGCGCCTGCGTCACCATGAGCTGGAGATACAGCAGCAGACGGAAAAAATTGAAGCGCTTCGCCGGCAAGTCGCAGACAGCCACCGCAACCTGGTTTTTACCATCAGTGGCGGGATTTTATTTGCAATTGCCGCCTACTACGGGGGCCTGCATGAACCCGGACTGTTGCGTTGGCAACAGGTACCGGTAGTGACCTGGGTGACTGGCATAGCGGGTATCTTGATGCTCGGCAAGGCCTGGTTTTCCGGGCGCAGATAAAGGATTCAATAGCTATCCTGAATGTAACGATTCAGCGTGTTTAGATTTTGGTTTAGTACCAGGCATTTTCGCACGGAGAATGTGAGCATATCGATCCTATGTGACCATTTGAGTACGAACACACGCCGTAATGGAACAAAAGATGAATACGCTGAATCGTTACACCTGAGTGTTCATTATTAGCGGCCGGGATGTAGTGAATGAACTTCTGATATTGGCAGGAGTCGAAGTTACGGTGCAGCAAGCTGTCCGAGGATGGGGGCCGAACGGGCATAACCATGACACAAGATGAATCGTATTACCTATCCAAGCTACCGGGTATTAACCCGGAGCCGGTGCTATTGTTCGATACGCGGGGTGAAATTGAATTTCGCAATGACTCTGCAAAAACGATTTTGGACAACATCCATGATATCTATGATATTTTTCCATACTGGCGGAGTAGGGATTTGGTGGATATCATAGCGTCCGGGAAAAATCATCGCACAACCTATCAAGCTGGGGAAGAATTCTATTATCTGCACTGTATTCCAACCCTGGATGGTAGTGGTTTGGCCATTTTCTCAACCAACATCACCGATCTGTTACGTACCCAACACCAACTCCAGGAGGCGGCCTGCCACGATCATCTAACCGGCATCTTCAATCGCTACCAATTGCTCGAGGATATCAAGGCCCGGCAGCATGCCGCTTTTCTGCTGCTGCTCGATATTGCAGGCTTTGCTGATATCAACAGTTATTTTGGCTATCGGCTTGGTGATAATTATCTGCTGCAATTCACGCAGTTGTTACAGTCCTTTCTACAATCGTATCCGAATATTCATCTTTATCGGGTCAGCGGTGATGTTTTCGCCCTGTTTGGAAGTACCGATACGGGGCTAACTGAGCCCTTTGTTGCCAAACTCAAGGCATATCTGCGCCAACAGAAAATTATTCTCGATCATCTGCAACTGTGGCTGGAATATACTATGGGTCTGGCAAAATACAAATTACATAACCAGTCAACGACCCGGTTGACACTGTTCAATCGGGCTGAAGCAGCTCTGACCGAAGCCAAGCGCAGAGAACTGAGTTTTCTCTCCGATGCCTCAATACGTGGCCTTGAGCAAACCTACAAAGACAATCTGTTATGGGCACAAAAATCCCTCAATGCATTACATAACAGTCACCAGCAACTACGAATTCAGGCCTATTTTCAACCGATCCTACATCTTTCAAGTAACCGGATTGAAAAATACGAAGCCTTGGCCAGACTGGTGGACCATGGCACCGTGATGCCACCGCTGCAGTTTCTAGAGGCCATGAAACGCACCCGTTTGTTACCCCGGTTGACTACCGAAATGGCGACCCAGTCGGCTATGGTTTTTGCCGATAATTCCCTTGAATTCTCACTCAATGTGGGCATCCAGGATCTGCGTGACGAGCATATGTTGAGCAATCTTCTGGATATTTTGTCACAACAGCAGGTAGCGCCGGAACGTGTGGTTATCGAAATTCTTGAAGATGGCGAGATTTATCAGCTGCTTGATACCATAAATGAGTACAAGGCCAGTGGCTTTAAAATTGCAATTGATGACTTTGGTACCGGATATTCCAATTTCAGTAAGTTGCAGCAATTGTCTGTGGATTATCTGAAAATTGATGGCAGCCTGATCAAGGATATCGCCAATAGTCAGCGGGCCTGCAAGATTGCCCAGACCATCAATGATTACGCACGCCAGATTAACGCCAAAACAATCGCCGAATTCGTCGCAGATGAAGCGATCCTGGAGATGGTGCGTAGCATCGGTATCGACTATGCCCAGGGTTATCATATCGGTGTTCCCGACCCTAAGCTACTGGAAGGTATCTGAGAATAGGCGTCGACCGGTTTATTGCGCCTGCAAAACCGGTACTTGTGCCCTTCACGGTGCTTGTGCCATTCACGGTGCTTGTGCCATTCACGGTACTTCCACCATCCGTGGCGGTCGACCCGAAAAAAGCGGATTTGCGTAGATTCAAGTGCCCAACCTATAATGGCGCCTCCTCTACACCTCAAAAACACGGCTAAACACATGGCAAAGTCAGAAAAACAGCCCATCGGGCTTACCCCTGAACAGGCTAGCGAACTCCTACACAACGACCCGCGAGCCATATTGGTCGATATTCGTGCAACCATGGAATACCTTTTTGTCGGACATCCTGTAGGTGCAGTACATATTCCCTGGATTGATGAACCGGACTGGGTGATTAACCCACACTTTGTCACCGAAGTGCGCAAACTGATTCTCGGTGGCGTAGTTTGTGATGCAGATGAAGGTTTTGCTCCGGTACTGCTAATTTGCCGAAGTGGCAAGCGCTCTGTCGAGGCCGGCAAGACCCTGTTAGAGGCCGGCTTTGGTAATGTACATCATGTATTGGAGGGTTTTGAAGGTGATCTGGACGACCACCACCATCGCTCCAGTCTGGGTGGCTGGCGGTTTCACAAACTGCCATGGGAACAATGCTAAAGCAAGGTAAATCGTTACGGTAAGTCGCAGATATCTTCGGTATCATGGATGTGATATCGGCTGTATCTCCCGTCAGCTAATTTTAGTAACGATTCAGCGTGTTTAGATTTTGGTTCAGTACAAGGCATGTTCGCACGGAGAATGTGAGCATATAGGTCATATGTGAGCCTTCGAGTACGAACACACGCCGTAATGGGACAAAAGATGAATGCGCTGAATCGTTACTAATTTTATACCTTCGTGAAGCAAGGGTTGTGAGCGAATAGACAAATTGATATTGGAGAAGACCATGGCAAAGGTAGTT
>DRJH01000079.1 GCA_011052285.1 Gammaproteobacteria bacterium | reverse complement strand
CCGTTGGTATCGCTTTTGTGACGACCTGTCTGGCGTTTCTTATTGGCGGGGTCAGCGGCATACTGGCCGCAATCTACAGTGGCTGGATGGATCAGGTCTTTAGTCGTATCGTCGATATTTTGATGGCCATCCCGGCACTGATCTTCTCGCTACTGCTACTGACTATTTTTGGTACTTCGATCCCGATCCTGATTGTGATTATCGCGGTCCTGGATTCGACCCGGGTATTTCGACTGACTCGTGCAGTGAGTCTTAATGTTGTGGTCATGGATTATGTTGAGGCGGCGCGTTTGCGAGGGGAAAAAATCCCCTGGATTACGTTCCGTGAAGTTCTGCCAAATATTCTCTCACCCCTGGTTGCGGAATTTGGCCTACGTTTCTGTTTCGTGTTCCTGACCATTGCATCATTGAGTTTTTTGGGCTTGGGGATTCAACCACCCACGGCCGACTGGGGTAGCATGGTGCGGGATAATGCAACCCTGATCACCTATGAAGATATTACCCCTTTACTGCCGGCAGCTGCGATCGCTATTCTTACCGTTGGGGTGAATTTTATTGTTGACTGGTTCCTGCAAAAGACCAGCGGATTGCGTGATGGGCAGTAAACCGGATACTGCCCAAGCGGCTCCACAGCAGGACGAAACCCTGCTGAAAATACGTGGCTTGTGTATTGAAGGACAGGCTGACGATAGCTGGATGGATATCGTCAAGGGGCTCGATATTACCTTGCACCGTGGCGAAGTGCTGGGTCTGATCGGTGAGTCCGGTGCCGGCAAATCAACCGTGGGGCTGGCCGCTATGGGTTATGCCAGGCCCGGTTGCCGGATCAGTGGTGGCTCGATCCGCTTCAAAGGAATAGACCTTGCGAGCGCCAGCGAAGAGGAACGACGTGTCCTGCGTGGTGTGCGAATTGCCTATGTGGCACAAAGTGCCGCCGGATCGTTTAATCCGGCACACAAGCTGATTGACCAGTTTACGGAAATACCGATAAAACACGGTATTCACGATCGCGCTACGGCTCTGGCCGATGCCATTGATCTGTACGGGCGTTTGCAATTACCGGAACCGGAAATCATCGGTTTTCGTTATCCGCATCAGGTTTCCGGCGGCCAGTTACAGCGTGCCATGACCGCCATGGCCTTGTCCTGCCGCCCGGATCTGATCATTTTTGATGAACCCACTACGGCGCTGGATGTCACCACCCAGATTGAGGTATTGGTGACGATTCGGGACATTGTCTCGCAGTTTACTGCAGCCGCTATCTACATTACCCACGATCTGGCAGTGGTCGCACAGATGGCAGATCGGATCATGGTGCTGCGTTATGGTGAGCTGGTCGAAGAAGCACAGACGCAGCGT
Source organism: Gammaproteobacteria bacterium (assembly GCA_011052285.1). Classification (GTDB taxonomy): domain Bacteria; phylum Pseudomonadota; class Gammaproteobacteria; order Arenicellales; family DRJH01; genus DRJH01. Next base: position 2,820 of record DRJH01000079.1, on the reverse strand, counting down.
ATGGTGTCCGCTCCACAGCAGGACTACACCAAGACCCTGTGGGCGGTACGCTCATTTCGTAAGTCTGCGGCAATAACAGCGAATAACGAGCAGCCATTGATTGAGGTCGATCACGTTACAGCCGCGTATGGCGCACTGACTGTTCTGCACGATATCAGCTTTGTTATTCGGGCTGGGCAAACGGTTGCAGTGGTGGGTGAGTCGGGCAGCGGCAAGAGTACCGCTGCCAGGGTGATTACCGGGTTGCTGCCCCCTGTTGCCGGGCAGGTATTGGTGAACGCAAGTCCGTTACCGGGAGATTATAGAAGGAGGACCCGGGAGCAGTTGCGCCATGCCCAGATGATCTATCAGATGGCGGATACTGCAGTGAATCCCAAACAGAGAATCCGCGATATTATCGGTCGTCCTTTGCAGTTTTATCTGGGTATGACAGGGGTACAAAAGGAAAACCGGATTTGTGAATTGCTGGATTTGATCGAGATGGATCCGGACACCTTTATCGACCGTTATCCAGGAGAACTGTCCGGTGGTCAGAAACAGCGGGTCTGTATTGCCCGGGCGCTGGCTGCGGAGCCGGAGTTCATCATCTGTGATGAAGTCACTTCCGCTTTGGATCAGATTGTCGCCGAAGGGATTTTAAAGCTGCTCGATCGTTTGCAACGGGAATTGAATCTGGCCTATTTATTTATCACGCATGACCTGGCTACCGTGCGAGCGATTGCCGATGATGTGATTGTTATGCTGCAAGGTCGTATTGTCGAGCAAGGGCCGCGTGAAGAAATCTTCAGCCCTCCCCATCACGAATACACGGAATTGTTGTTGTCTTCTGTTCCGGAGATGGACCCGAACTGGCTGGACCAGCTGATCAAAAATCGTAATAACACCGGTGGAATGCGCTCGGTTTCAACTTCGTGATGGTCCGGTTTCAAAAATACGGCGATAGTGACCGCGGGTCAAACCGACGACCGCAAACTAAACGAGGCCATGCTGATCGCAAGCTGGAGTCCATAGGGTGTAGTGACAAAGATGGGTTAGGATTCAGTGACAAATGATCAAATGATGGGCTAAGAGATTGTCACCACAATAACTATTGACTTTCGCGGAAAAAGGTTTCTATACTCCACCGCGTACCCAAGCTACAAGCTTGGCATGTGAAGCACAACAGCAGGTAAATACAATAATTTCTTGAGACAGACTGTTTCAAGTCAGCTAGGTTGGAGATTTTTTATGAAAAAACTGGATTCCTCACAAAAAACGAGCAGTGATACTGCCGTTTCCCGACGCCGAATTCTGAAGGGTGCGGCGGCGGCTGGCACCTTGATGGCGATGGGGCCATTCATCTCACGCGGCGCGCTGGCTTCTTCAGGCGAAGTCAACGTCTTCGCATGGGGAGACTACGTCAAACCGAACATGATCGACGCGTTTAAGAAAAAGACCGGGATCAAGATCAATCTCTCAACCTTCGGTTCGAATGAAGAAGCTCAGAACAAGCTGCGTGCTGCCGGTGGCAAGGGCTTCGACATCATTTTTCCGTCAGTAGATACACGCCCGGAATACGACAAGGACAATCTTCTGCAACCTATCGACGAGTCACGGGTGAAGGTCGAGCGAATCTTGCCGAGTGTGTGGCGCAGTTCGATTAGTCTGGGTGCGGTCAAGCGTGGTACCCGCTATTTGATTCCTTTCGATTGGGGGACCGAAGGGATCACTTATGATAGCAGCGTGTTCACCTTTGCTCCAGGCGAGCTGTCGTATGGTGATCTATGGAAAGATGGTCTGGCAGGCAAGGTCGCCGCACGTCAAAAGTCGATTCTCATTTCCCTTGCTATCTATCTTGATTCGACCGGCAAGGTTTCAACGAACCGTGGCATGGATATGTACAAGAGCGAGGCCGACATGCGCCGAGTCCTTGATGTCTGCCTCAAGTTTGCGATAGAGCACAAGAAGAACGTCGGTGCCTTCTGGAACAATGCAACAGAAGCCACGGCGGCGTTCACTGATGGCGGCTGCACGATTGGTCAGACCTGGGATACCACGGGCATCAAGCTGCATATCGATGTGGACAAGAAGTGGCAATACACCGTTCCGAAGGAAGGTGCACTCGCCTGGATGGATACGATGGGCATCCCTTCCGGGGCCACGAACCTGGATCAGGCCTATGAGCTCATCAACTTCCTGCTCACCGCGGAGATCGGCGGTATGTTCGCGAACAACACTGGTTACAACTCAGTCGCCCAAGGCAGTGATAAATACCTTTCGGACGCCAACAAAGCCGCATTCAAGATAGCCTACCCCGGGGATGCGATCAAGAATCTGTGGTGGTGGCCGATGAGCACATCCTGGTTCACCGGAGTACGTCAGGAATACGTGGAAAAACTGACTAACGCCTGAGTTTTGGCTGAGGGACGTAGTCAAATCGCGACTACGTCCCATTCTTGTTCATGCTCCGACGCAGTGGGTCACAGGTGGTCATCAGACATAGAAAGTCACTGATATTTGTCCCGACGGATCGGAAAAATAGATCAAGATTCAGCTTCCCACAACACAAGGATCCCTACATATTCTTGTACTCTGGCTGCGACTCTCGACAGAAGCGAATGCCATATGCTTATGCGCGATCTTGCAGGCGCACGGCCGTCTTCCTGGCATTATGGGTTGACCGCCCATCGGACTCATCAACAATAAATCAAGAGGTTAGTGATGATGTTCCTACGCACGAGTAGCGGTTCAGGGTTATTGTAGGCACGTATGGCGATGCACGGAAAAGATGTTGTACTTGAAAATGTCTCGATAAAATTCGGGGATTTTACGGCCATCCAT
>DRJH01000078.1 GCA_011052285.1 Gammaproteobacteria bacterium | reverse complement strand
TCAATGGATCGCCATAAGGTGATTTCCATTGCAGCAGTTTTTGGAGGAAAGAACTCAAACGATATTCGTACCGGCTTGGAGTTTTCGTTATTTAAGAGGTTTTCACGGACGGTTTTCATTGGGCTATTTTTTCCAGGTTTGTCGCCGTGTTGGCGGTGGTTGCTATCCATAGGCATGTCGTCAAACCGTCTGGTTCGTTACTTGAAAATTGCTGTGTACAGATGGACTTCAGAACACAGTTTCGAAGCCACTGATGGATTTCAGTGTCTGCAAATCCCAGTCTGCGGTGGGCCAGCTCGGTTCGCAGGCGCTCCTGTTGGTGGGCTGCAAAATCGACGATCATCAGTCGCCCTCCTGGCTGTAATAGTCGTGCAGCTTCCTGGATCAACGCCTGTGGTAGTGGCAGGTAGTGCAGTACATGGTGAATGATGACCACCTCGGCACAAGCATCGGGGTAGGGCGAGGCCGTTGCATCTGCCTTACGAAACTGGCAGTGTGCAAATCGGCTGCCGGTCATTCGCGCCCGCGCCACCCCCAACATTTCAGCGCTCATATCAATGCCAACACCATGCCGTATTCGAGGTGAAAAAATCTCCAGAATACGCCCGGTACCAGTGCCCAGGTCGAGTAACATATCGATACTTTTCGGAGCCGCCTGCAGCAGGGCATTTTCAACGGAGTCTACGGCGGCGTAGAGGGTACGCAAGCTGTCCCAATTGTCGGCGTTGTGGTGAAAAAAATGAGTGGCCCGTTGCCCTCGGTCTTCTCTGACGGCAGCCAGCCGCTGTCGATCTTGCGCAAAGAGTTTGTCCTCACGGCTCATCATACGCAGCGTCAGTGCGGTGAGTTGCTCTCCGGCACCTTGCCAGGCCAGCCGGTAAAAAACGGTTGCACCTTCCTGGAAACGCTGCAACAGGCCACTTTGACAAAGCAACCGCAAATGGCGACTGACTCTGGGCTGGCTTTGTTCCACGACCCGGGTGAGTTCGCCGACAGTCAGTTCGCCTCCGGATAATGCGACCAGTAGCCGCAGACGGGTCACTTCGCCGGCAGCACGCAGGATATTCAGCCATTCACAGGCGCTGATGTTAAGAGTTTGTTCCGTTGTTTTCATGCTTCTATTAAAACATAAAGAATATTTAATATAAAGAAAAATTTATTAGATACAGTGAATGGACTTTGATGGCGTTTTCGAGTGGCCTCAAATTCACTTTTCTTCTAGACGACCGCCATGGATGGCGGAAGTGCCGGTTTGAGAACGGAAATTGGGTGTTGGAAAAATGATGCGATTAATTTTTGAGTCGAGTCAGTATTTTTTTGTGAAGTGCAGGTTATTTTTGATTCTGAGGCTAAATTCGACATGGATGATTTCCATTTGCATCAAGAATGTGCTATTTATACCGAGTAGAGGCTGGATCTGCTGTGTTTGTCGGTCTGATTGTTCGAAACCCAAACAGTCAGGTAATCGGTGTTTGATGATGGGGACAGAACGATGTGGTTGAAAAAGGTATTTATTGGTGGCGTGTTAGTAACGGGGTTTGCTGTTACCCCCGCACATGCGGTGGTTCAAAGTGATATACATATACAATCAGACAGCGATTTTGTCCGTCTGGATGGAGATCGGCGACTGTATCAGGAAGTCAAAGGATTTTTTGACAAAGGATATCCGGCCAGCTCCGTGATGCTGCATGGTGTGTCGCTGGGATTGACGATTGATGATCTGGTTTATCTGGCTGTTACTTCGAACCCGGATCGAGCGCAGGAATTTTACAATACTGCTATGAGCCTGCTGCCTTCCTTGCCAGCCTGGGCCTGTAACCTTGCAAAAACCAACGAAAATCGCTATCAACTCAATTACTCACTCGCGGATCTGGGTCCAAAGCCGACTATAGCGGCAGTTGCGCAGCGTTTTTTTGATGGGGACCAGCGTCTGATACCATTTCCTGATTGGCAGAACGGTGCTGCACATTTCCAGGCGCCGACTGCAGAAGTAGCCAAACTAAAAGGGCCGGATTACTGGTATTTTCCACCACAGAAAAGAATAGCATCAAAGCAGCGACCGGTATTTGTGTCGTTATATCTTGATACCAAGAAAATCGTTGTTGATGATCGCTATGGTCAGCTTGAAGCCTCAAAGGCGGCCGGTAAAGCGACAGTACCTGTGGTTGTTTTGTTTAATGAGGCCTACCAGCGCGAAGTTAGCCGCTTTGGTAAAAAGCCCAAAGCAGGCAAAATCATGGATGCCTTTTTTGCCAGCGGCGAAGAACTGACTCCGGTACCGGACTGGGAGCAAGGGGATTATCAGATTATGGCAAACACGGACGAATTGCTGAAACTTTTCGACGTGCCGAAAAAACAGGATGTTGATCCGGCCCGCTGGCAGGAAATCACCCAGTCGGTCCAGAAGAACGGCTTCAAGAAGCCCATGCTGATAACCTTGCAAGCAGAGGGCAATAATCGTTTTCTGAATGATCCCGCTAGATTGGCTGTGGCCAATGATCTGGGCATCAAAAATGTTCCGGTGGATTTTTTCTATTCTCGCCTGAATCGATTGGCCTGTGGTCAATTGGCGACGAGCTGTGCAGATCAGGTTTGCAACTCGGCAATCGCCGGTGGGGCCGACCCGGGGATCTGTGTGCCAGCAGCGGCTGCAGGGTTGTCAAAAGCACCCGCCAGTGTCCCACCAACCGGAGGTCATGGAGGCAATACACGAGAAGTCAGTCCAAATTAGCCAGGAAGCGCCAAAACTTCGTCTACTCATAAACACATTTAACGCTACGATATATCGTTGCACAACCATCCGAAGCCGCTTAGAATAAGTCTGTCAATTCAACACGCTGGTGCATATGTAACCGGTTTTGCTGGCGAGGGGCCGATGATGTATAGGAAAACAGCAGTTATGGTCGTGGTGGCTGCAATCGTCTCAGGTCCTGGAGCCTGGGCGCAGACTGTGAGCTATTCGACTGCTCCGGCGCCGCAGACGGACACTGCGCTGGAAGGTGACAAGAAGATAGTCGATACCCAGTTAGTGCCCGGATTTTATCCGGCGCTGACCGTCGCTGCTGTCAGGCACAGTAATGGCAAAAAGAGTAGTAACCTGAGGCAGGCAGAGATTGAATATACCGCGAGTGCCGGGTTGACCTACAAAGCTGAATTGGGCCAGCATGACCTGCAGCTTTTCTATGGTGCTACGGTAATCTCTCACAGTAAGTTCAAACAGGATAACTACATTCAAAATACACTGGGTGCGGGTTTGAACCTGGACTTGACAGATCGCTTCAATTTGCTATTGGACGCCGGTTACGTTGATGGTGCAGAACCGCGCGGTTCTACGGGCTCCCGGCTCGTCGGTAATATCGATCCTGATACCTATCATCTGTTTCGCTACGGTGCGGAGGGTATTTATGGGCGTCGTAGTAATACGATGCAGGTCAGTTTGGCGGCACACCAACAACAGCTACGTTATACCAATAATCAACAAGGATTCAGAGATCGTGATCGTCTGAACCTGCGGGGTAGAGCTTATTACAATCTGGGGCCGTCCACGGCAACTTTTGTGGAGTTGACCAACAGCACTATCGATTACCTGACCAATAACCGTCTGGATAGTACCGAACAGTCGTACTCCGTTGGTGCGCGCTGGGAGGCGACAGACATAACCTCTGCTGAAGTCAGTATCGGAAATCTAACTAAAAATTTTGATGATCCCACGGTTAATGATTTTAGTGGTGTGACTTATTTGGGCAAGGTGTTGTGGGCACCACAGACGTTTACCAATGTTAGTTTGTACACATCCAGAAGAACGGAGGAATCCAGTGAGCCCGGTTCTTCTTATTTCGTCAGCAATCTGCTTGGTGTTTCTGTAGACTATGCCTATTCAGACAGCATTGGATTGCTTGCATACACCAATTATACGAAGGACGATTTTAGTGATACTCGTCGTGATACGACATGGGATTACGGACTCGGCATGGATTACACGATGCGACCCTGGTTATTTCTCGGCCTGCGAGCTGGACAGACTTCCCGATCATCGAACGTCTCAGCGGCAAATTATGATGACCAGTTTATCGGCCTGTCTGTCACCATGTCGAATGAGCCAGCCAAGTAACGGGCTTAAAAAAGCAACTGCTTGCTTATCACAAAGATGCAATGGATTCACCTCCTGGTACGATTAGTAGTTGGTGGTATGGCAGCTTGAAAAGAGGGCGATCGGAAAGAGGAAAGCAGCGTTTGATCCGTGATGTCTGACATGACGCCTGGAACAGCCGGCGGCAGAGTCAGTATGTGGAGACCTTCGCTCGATTCAGCTATTGACCGTTGATCGCACAGGCAGCAATTTTCTTGGTGAAGATTTTGTTGGATTTGCCATACATAATAAACAGTGCCCGAAAACATAGTGTAAGTAGACCGGCGGCACCTATCAGCACATAATTTAGTGGATTTTTATAAAAAACATATAAATTAAGCGGGAAAATATGGATTTTTGAAAACCCGCAATACTCCAATGCTTGTCGCAAGGTATATTCTGTAAAGGTGTTATAGTGATCGAAGTTCTGTGCCAGCGCCTCGGCACCGGTGATGGGATTGGCACCATTGAGCCCATGAGCCACGAGTCGACCCCCAGGTTCGAGCCTGGATTTGCAGAGAGTAAGAAATTCCAGAATTTCAAGTTTCGTCAGATGGTTCAGTTCTTGCTCACAAAAAATTACGTCAAATAATTCATCGGTTTCCTGTAGGTACTCAAACGCACGCGCAACTTTACAAGGCAAATCCCTGGATAGGGCGTGCTGAATCTTTTTGGCATCCGAGTCTATACCGGTTACCTGGATATAACCGTCCTGGCGTAATAAATCGACAAAATATCCTGGTCCGCAGCTTACGACCAGAATCCGTGCCGTTTTTTGTACCGGCATGTGGGAGAGGTAGTTGTTACGATAAAAGGCTGCAAACTTGCCATAGCCTTTGTTGATATCAGCCGGTCCCTCCCAGAAGGAGTCAAACGGCTCCATTCTGGCAGTCAGTTTTGAAGAGTGCATGAGTTGGTTCTCTCAAAATACCCGGCGCAAGGTTGCATACAAAGTTTTACGGTTCTGCAGGGTGGAGGTATGGTAGGGATTATTTTCATACAGAAAATAGGCGCCCAGTTCCATTTTTTGACCCAGCTTGATGTTGTAGAACATCTCGAAGTCTGTTTCCGATTGTGCTGGAGCCAGATTGACAGCTTCATCGACTCGGGTAATCTGGTTGTGCGCATCAATCGCAGTCGGAATACTGAGCATGGCTGTGCCGCGGGTCACCTTCATGGGCCTTGATAGAGCAAAGCCGAAATTGTCATTGTTCCTGAATATTGAATGGCCAAATAGAGCCAGCCCGTAGGCACGACTTTGCAGCGGTGTGAAGCGGTGAATGATGCTGTTTCCGGCATCGTTAACCCGGGTGTAGCCGCGACTATAACTGCCAAGCAGGCTGAAGTGATCACTAATCCGGTAACGCGTCGATAAGCCCAGTGCAGTGGTCGTGCTGGCATCTGCGCTGAGACCACCATTTCGAGATCCGCCAAGGAAACTGCCATTTTCCTGCAGAATATTGAGGTTGGCACCTAGTCGAAGACGGTCGGTCGCCTGGTATTCACCCTGCAGAATACTCGAAGCACTGTCCGCAGCATAGGTATTGTCAGCTTGTGTTTGCACCAGTCCCCAATTGATATCCAGCTTGTCCAAGCCAGTAAAGCCCAACCGCAGGCTATTGGTGGTATCACTAAAAGAAAGATAAGGAGCGTTAAACGTGGATGCCGATAGGAAGGATACACGGCCCAGCGAGTTGTTGTTCATAAGGCTGAATTGTTCATGGGCGTTGGTGTTGAACTGCAATTGGTAGTTCAGGCTCGGCAATACGTCACCGGACAGAGACATCGCCCAGGTGGGTTTTGCGTTGCTATCAAAGGACAGTGGATCAAACTCTTGTGGCAAGCTATTCCATTGTCGCAGCAATGCAGTTTCCGGTAAGCGGTAGTACAGGCTTAGCTGTTGGCCACCGGGTAACAAGGTTTGCAGCTGCCCACTCTTTGTTCTCATACTTTCTAGAATGGAAGTCAAATCTGGCTTGCTTGTAGCGACCTGAATGACTTTGCGCAGATCAATGGGATAGCCGCGATCATATTGGTCCAGTACCAGGGCCTTTTCCAATTTTGTGTTTTTACGACTGGAGAGGGCGTATCCAACGCCCGCAGCCACAATAAGAACCAGGCCGGCGCCTGCTGAGCCACCACCTCCACCACTACTGCTGGCCCCGGATGATGAGCCCGCCGAAGTGCCGGTTGGAAGTAATAACTCCCCAGCCGGAGCCATGGCCGCTTGTATATCCAAAAGGCCCTGGCCATAGATTGAGGAATCAGCATAGATGCCGGTTTTATCAGCCGTTGTCAGAATGATACGCACGGCATCCTGGCTGGACAGATTGGGAAAGGCGCCAAGCAATAGGGCCAGTGCTCCCGTGACCTGGGGCGCAGCAAATGATGTGCCGTCTTTGACGAAGCCGAAGCTTTTCGAACCGGCATTTAGTGGGGCGTACATCTGTGATCCGGCAGCGACCACATAAAATTGGCTATTGGGGAATATTCCGGCCCGGTTGCTGAATGAAGTGATCACCCCGTCCGGACCGATAGCCCCGGCAATAATGCCGTGATAGTCCATTTCCTGGGCATAGGCAGCGGGATAAAGTGGATCTGCCCAGCCGAAATTTCCCGCTGCAAAGACTAAAATCTTGTCGGCAGCAACGACGTTTTGTATGGCCGGGCGAATAATGGCAAAGTCATTTTTTTGGGTAGACAGATTGCCGATACGGGCTGCCGAAGCGGCGAAGTAATTGATGGCAGCGGCCATTTTGGTCGGATCAGTCTCAAAGTCAGGGCCGGCATAGCGAATCGGCAGGATTTTGGCGTTATAGGCGACGCCCACAGATCCAAGGTCATTACGGGCACCTGCAGCAATGCCGGCGACCGCCGTGCCGTGCGAAATATCAGCAGAGGTTCTATCCTGGGGAACACTGTCGTTATCCCAGAAATCGTAGCCGCCGGTTGTCAGCTGCGGGGCAATATCAACATGGCCCAGGTTGACGCCGGTGTCGATGATGGCAATGATAGAGCCAGCACCGGTTGCTCCAGCACCCCAGGGATAAAGTGCGTGGATTTGCGACAAGCCATATTGCCGGTTGTATTCGGCAAAAGGCGCTTCTGCAGCGGCGTTGGCGACAGGCATATCCGCACCTTGAAGGCTGATGGCTGCCAATATTGCGTAAGCGACATTTGGTAACTTCATTCTCATTAATCCTGTTGTACGACCTTATAGTGTGTGTTTGTGACGATACATACCCCAACACGAGCAATCTACTGTCGTGTTAGCCGAAAGCAATGCGTCGGTATCACTAACTGGAGGTAACCTTATAAGCGGGCAACCTTGCGTTGAAGCCTTGCGATTCTACACTCTTATTGCAAGGGGCATGATTCTAGACGTAGTCGCAAGGGGAGCGCAATAAAGAATTGTCAGATAACGCACAAACGCGGTTGCGATAATGGTCTGTTTTATGGCATTATTGCGCTGCACAATTGGATTGGCCGTTGGAACTGATGAGTAACAAAATAGACAATGCCGCACGCGAGCGGCAATTATGGCTGAGTGCGCAAGACAAAGACTCCCCCAGGAACATAGCTGGCGAATCCACAGAGCAACCCGACTCCCACCAGCTGAAAGAAATTGGTGGCCCCGCTGGACTTGAACCCACACGTTTTGGTGATTGGGAGAAAAACGGTCGCTGTTCTGACTTCTAGGATACCAATCAATTACCTACTCCATCTGTAACTATTCAGCGTGTTTAGATTTTGCTTCAGTACCAGGCATGTTCGCACGGAGAATGTGAGCATATAGGACCTATGTGAGCATTCGAGTACGAACACACGCCGTAATGGGACAAAAGATGAATACGCTGAATAGTTACCTCCATCTTTAGATTTGACCTTGCATTTTCTGTGGCCAAGGATTCTAATTAGCCCGCTCTATTTATTTAAACCTGTCTGGAGGTAGAAGCCGTGGCGACCATTCATCGTCCCTTATCCCCGCATCTACAAGTGTATCGTCCGCAATTGACGGCAATTCTTTCGATTACCCATCGAGCAACGGGTTTGTTTCTGGTGTTGGGTAGCTTGCTACTGGTTTATTGGCTCCATGCTCTGGCAGGTGGGGCGGTTCGCTATGCCAGTGCCCAGAGCTTCTTTGCCTCATTTTGGGGCCATGTGTTGTTGCTGGCCTGGAGCTATGCACTCTTTTACCACTTATGCAACGGTATTCGACATCTGTTTTGGGACTTTGGCAGTGGTTTCGAGTTGGAAGCGGTGTACAAAAGTGGCTGGGTTGTGGTTGGTGCCTCTGTTGTTCTGACCGCCATCAGTTGGTTTTTGGCCTGAGGATTCTGAAAATGAAATTTCGCTCTGCATTACATCGTGCGCGGGGACTCGGGTCGTCGCAGGAAGGACATGGCCATTGGTGGTTACAACGTGTTACATCTCTGGCATTAATCCCCCTGGCATTATGGTTTGTCTACAGCGTAATCGTCTTGACCAGGGCTGAATATAGCTATGCTCTTGCCTGGTTGGGTCGGCCGTTGAATGCCAGCCTGATGCTGTTGTTTGTCACTACAGCCATCTTCCACGGTGAGCTGGGTGTGCAGGTGGTGTTGGAGGATTATGTACCCAATCTGAGTCTGCGGCGGGTGCTGGTGATTGCGGTTAAATTTACGGCTGCGCTGTTGGCAGTACTGTCTGTTGTTTATGTATTGAAAGTTGCCATGGGGAGCGTGTGATGGGTTCAGCCTACAAGATTATCGATCATACCTATGATGTCGTCGTCGTAGGTGCCGGCGGTGCGGGCTTACGTGCCACCATGGGGATGGCAGAAGCGGGCCTTTCCACCGCTTGTATCAGTAAGGTTTATCCCACGCGTAGTCACACCGTTTCGGCGCAGGGTGGTATCGCCGCCAGTCTCGGTAATATTACCGATGATAACTGGAAGTGGCATATGTATGACACGGTCAAGGGTTCTGACTGGCTTGGAGACCAGGATGCCATCGAGTATATGTGCCGTGAAGCGGTGCCCGCAGTCATGGAGCTGGAGCACTATGGCGTGCCCTTTTCACGGATTGAAAGCGGCAAGATTTACCAGCGACCCTTCGGCGGCCATATGCAGGATTTTGGCAAAACGCCGGCACGGCGCGCCTGTGCTGCTGCCGACCGAACCGGTCATGCCATTTTGCACACGCTCTATCAACAGTGCCTGAAGCATCATGCCGAATTTTTTGCCGAATTTTTTGCCCTTGATCTGATTATGGAAGAAGGTGCTTGTCGGGGTGTGATTGCGCTAAAGCTCGATGATGGCAGTATTCACCGCTTTCGATCCCAGACCACCGTCATTGCGACCGGGGGGTTTGGGCGCACCTACTTCTCCTGTACCTCTGCTCACACCTGTACCGGCGATGGCAATGGTATGGTGTTGCGAGCAGGCCTGCCTTTGCAGGATATGGAATTTGTGCAGTTTCACCCCACCGGTATCTACGGTGTGGGCTGTTTAATTACGGAAGGTGTTCGAGGTGAAGGTGGCTATCTGGTCAATTCCCAAGGTGAACGTTTTATG
>DRJH01000077.1 GCA_011052285.1 Gammaproteobacteria bacterium | reverse complement strand
ATTCAGTGGGGGACTCGAGATCGGCTGCTAGTAGTCCGTCCCATAAGTCTTGACCAGATTTTCGGCAATACATGATCTTCCTATTTTGACAGTATTAAACCCGTAAAGTAGGCTATACTTACATCCAATGGCCTATGGTATGGCCGCTGCATATTTATTAATGGGTTTATTATATCTTGTGGGAGCAGATCATGGATTGCCGTCAAATTGAGTTTTCCCCGGAAAAATCTCGAACGAGGATCGATAAGGCCCTCTTGGTGTTTCCACACAAGTCGCTAATGTTCATCCTGGGGTACACACTCTATTTGCTTGGAGCAAAGCGAAAAGAGGCGGCGGCCTTAGCGGGAATGCCGGAGGAATCTGTGAAGACAGCACTACGGCGGGTGTTTCGTGATGGATTTCCGGCCCTACACGATCGCCGTTTTTCAATGACTCCTTCAGGGCGTTACGCAGCAGAACGACCGAGGATTTCGGTGTACCGGCAGGGCGATGATTGTATTGTGGACTTTGGCGCCAACGGAAACACCGTGAGGCTACCCGCCGACCATCAGGTTCAGGTACGAACGGTGGTGTTATCGTTGTTGAATGCCGGGGTGCTTACCGTGCCGGAAAGTGCTTCGGCATTGGGTCTTACTGGCACACATTGCCGTGAGTTGGCCCGCAAGCTGGTAAACGGTGATGTGGCAGATGCCTTGATCGATAAACTGGTGGGACAGAAACAGGACTACCGGGTCGGCCCTGAGCAGAAGGCTGAAATTATTCGACAGTTGGCAGCCCGAGCCATGGCCGGACACAATACCTCCAGCGAGATCCTGGCCGAGCAGGTTAACGAACAGACACGATCCAAATTGTCGGCACGGACGATCCGTTGGCATATCCGCAACCTTGGCCTGACCGATATCAGGAAAACGCTTCCGCCGCTGGTAGAGGCGTTAAAAAAAACTCCAGCGAATCGTTGTTGAGGCCGCTATTCACCGACCACTGTCGGACGAGGCGGATGCAACTGCCGCAAAAGATGCTATTCAGCCAAATGCCGACGAATACCGCTCGTCCCTCTCGGTGTCAGAGATGGCGTTGCCACTGCCCCGTCGGCAAGCAATCGTCGCTACGTCAATACATCGCTAGAGGCTGTAAGCCAATAGACGAGGGGGATGGTAATACACTCAGGTTTTATCTCTCTGAGCGCGGTGTGGTGTATTACCGCCGAAATAGAGAAAAAGCACGAAATATTCTATCAGTGCTTAGAAATTTTGGGACAACTGAGCAGATGCGTTCTGAATTGGAGCGAATGGATGTGCCATTTCAATACCCTAAGCCCAAATAGTTAATAAGTTATTTATTGAAAATCGGAGCGGCAAAAAATGCTATTGTAATGGACTTCTTCGCAGGGTCCGGAACAACCCCTTGATTCAGTGTTTTCTATCTTAACCCACTGTCTCAATATCGGGGTCCACTATAAAATGGGTGCTTTTAGGTGTGGATGCTGATGCGGATAGTCTGGTTGATATGGGCATCACTGAATACACTGTTTGTAGTGAGGAATGTTTCGCCGGTTCTGATTCCTTCTGCACCAGATGGTATACTATTTGTCTTATGACATTTCTTGAGCGTGTTTGTGCTGCCCTAAACCTGGCTAAAGTTGACTACGTCATCGTCGGCGGCTATGCCGTTGCATTGCATGGCGCGATTCGTGGCACCCTCGATATCGATATTGCGCTTTGCTGGACCAGAGCAGACCTGGAAAATACCGAATCTGCTTTAAAACAGATCGGACTCGTGTCCCGTCTGCCTATTTGTGCTTTCGATGTGTTTAATTATCGCGATGAATACATACAAAACCGAAACCTGGTCGCCTGGAACTTTCACAACCCCGATGATCCCTCTGAGCAAGTTGATATCATCATCACCTTTGATGCAAAAGGCAAAAAAACATCAATAAAACAAGTTGCAAAAGTCTGCATACCCTTGTTAAACATTGGCGATTTAATGGCGATGAAAAAAGCCTGTGGTCGGCCACAGGATGTTGAAGATGTTAACGCATTGGAGAAGCTACAGTGAAACCGAGACAATTTTTTTCGGATGAATACCTGGCGCAGTGTAAACAGCTGACACCTGCCCAGATTGTGCGTTTTCTCGAAGATTTCCGAGTGCTCAACAACCCTGCCATAACTCGACCGCAGAGACCCGGCCAGCATAACTGTACAACCTGAAACGAAATTATTAAGCTAACGGGTAAGTAACTATTCAGCGCATTCATCTTTTGCCCCATTGCGGCGTTATTTTCCTACACGAATGCTCACATAGGACCTATATGCTCACATTCTCCGTGCGAAAATGCCTTGTACTGAAGCAAAATCTAAACACGCTGAATCGTTACGCTAACGGAAAATAAATCAGTCCCTCCCGCTATGAGCCGTTGTGGAGGAACAATTGGCCGAGGCACCAGGTTGGCGGTGTGCCAGGTTGGTGGTGTGATTGGGAAATATCCGCCGGATGCCGGTATACTTTCAGCCTGTCAGATGATAAGAATACGGCGATGGACAGTGATATAGCAAACCCCCGGCAACAGATCGATAAATTGGGTGTTCTGGTAACAAATCTCGGAACCCCGGATTCACCGACAAGAGCTGATGTGCGCCGGTATTTAGGTGAATTTCTCTGGGACCCCAGGGTAGTTGAGGTGCCGCGGCCAATCTGGTGGCTGATTTTGCACCTGGTGATATTGACCACGCGCCCCCACAAATCTGCTGTGCTTTATACCCGGGTCTGGACGGATGAAGGTTCGCCATTGCTGGTGATCTCGCAACGACAGATCGAAAAATTACAGACACGGCTAACTGAATCAATCGCCGTTCCGGTCAAGGTTGTGCTGGCAATGCGTTACGGAAACCCTTCGATTCAGCAAGGCCTGCAGCAATTGCGTGATGCGGGTATTCACAAAATCCTGGTCCTGCCGATGTATCCCCAGTATTCTGCAACCACTACCGCTTCGACGTTTGATGCCATCAGTACACAGTTACGCAGCTGGCGAGATGTGCCGGAGTTGCGTTATATCTGTCGTTACTACAACGAACCGACCTACATTCAGGCGATTGCCGAGCAGGTTTGTGAATACTGGGCAGAGCATGGTAAACACGGACTATTGCTGATGTCCTTTCATGGTATTCCGCAAAAATATGTTGATGCGGGTGATCCCTATTATGCGGAATGTCAAAAAACGGGGCAAATGTTGGCCCGGGCGCTGGATCTTGGCGAAGATCAATGGCGAATGAGCTTTCAGTCACGCCTGGGTGCACAAGTGTGGCTCACGCCCTATACTAACCACACGCTGCGTGAACTTGCCAAAACGGGGACGCGCTCGGTACAGGTACTGTGTCCGGGTTTTAGTGTCGATTGTCTGGAAACATTGGATGAAATTGCTGTTGAGAATCGTGATGTCTTTCTTGAGGCTGGTGGTGAGCGTTATGACTATATACCCTGTCTGAATGATAGTGATCAACAAATCGATATGATGAGCGCGTTGGTACAAAAACATAGCCAGGGCTGGATGGAGTCACCAGGATGATGAGTGAGCAAATTGAAATGATGAGTGCAATGGGACAAAACATGGCCAAGGCTGGATGGAGTCACCAGGATGATAAGTGAACAACATGAAGCCGTGCTGTTGATTGTGGCCCATGGCAGCCGCCGACAGGCCTCCAATGATCAGATTCGAAAACTCGCCATTGCATTGTCTACCTGCAATAATCCAGCGTACTGTCAGGTAGTAGCCGCCTTTTTGGAGCTGGAAGCGCCGTCTATTACCGCGGCCATAGCGCAACATGTTTTGCAGGGGGCCAGAAACATTGTTGTATTGCCTTATTTTTTGGCCAAAGGGCGTCATGTAGAGGAAGATATTCCGGCACAAATCAGGATGAGTCGAACGCAGTTTCCAGAGGTCACCATTACCCTGGCGGCGCACCTCGGTGCAGCCACAGAAATGACTGATCTAATATTTACTCATTTGCAACCGAGATGTTGCAGCAAGGGAGATCAGAAATGAGTATTACGTTAAACCGAATTGCAGAACAGGGTACCAATGGCGTAGCCATGATGCCGATAATTCAGGGTGTTGCTCGTGCAGCCGCAACGATATCGGCATTGTTGCGTTCTGCTGTCTTCAAGGATGTACTGGGAGAAGCGGGCGCCGAGAATGTTCAGGGTGAGCAGCAGCAAAAACTTGATGTGCTAACGGATGAGATCTTTTTTCAGGAAATGCGTGCCACCGGTTTTGTCTGTGCTGTGGGCTCGGAAGAACAGGAACAACTGCAGGTGGTCGAGGAATATGCGCATGCGGACTGGCTGGTACTGGTTGATCCACTCGATGGTTCGTCGAATCTGGATATCGATGGTCCGGTGGGGACCATATTTTCTATTGTCAAGCGCACAAGCCCCAATCTACAAAGGCCCCAGGAGATGGATTGCCTGCAGCCTGGCAAGCAGATCGTCGCTGCCGGTTATGTGCTCTATGGCCCCGCTACGATGCTGGTATGTTCTGTTGGAAATGGTGTGGAAGGATATAGCATTAACCCGGGAACCTCACGTTTTGAATTAAGTCATCCGGATATTCGTATTCCTGCACAAGGGGGCTATTATTCGGTCAATGAAGCCTATTCCTCTTCCTGGCTGGGTGGGATGGGGTCGCGACTGGGGCGGATGAAGCGGGAAACCGGGCTTGGCATGCGCTATGTCGGTTCCATGGTCGCAGACATGCATCGTACCCTGCTCAAGGGGGGCATCTTTTTGTACCCGGCAGATGAGAACAAGCCCAATGGCAAGTTGCGTTTACTCTATGAAGCCATTCCGATGGGTTTTTTGATGGAACAAGCGGGTGGTCAGGCGATGAGTGCGGATGGCAGGGTGCTTGAGGTGATGCCGCAAGGCCTACATCAGCGAATACCCGTATTTCTCGGTGCGACTGCCGCAGTCAGCAGTTTACTAGCCTGAATACACACAGTACACATCAATTTAGCAACAGTTGATTTATTCGTAGTTCCTTGGCTACAGTTTGATTCGGGTTGAGGCTTTTTGGTGTTTTGATGTTGTCGCCTTGCCAGTGCGCACAGGCTAAAAAGTAGCGTAATTTCGAGTTCAATCCATATCGGAGTCATCGTCATTCAACACTTTGCACGACAACAGTTACTTGATGCACGTTGTCACGACCCCTTTGTCTATCTGGGACGGCATCCTGTTGCGTCCGGGGGTATGGTGATCCGGGCTTTTTTGCCACAAGCGCATCGGGTTCAGCTGCAATTGCCTGAAATAGAGCCTTTGCCAATGATGCGGGTTCATGAGCAAGGTATATTCGAGATTGTGCTTGAACAGGAAGATTTTTTGTCTCCCTATCAATATTGCATACAAGATTCCGATGGTCATCAATGGCAGCTGGATGATCCGTATCGTTTTCCTGTTTTGTGGTCAGATTATGATCTGCATCTTTTTGCAGAAGGCAAAAATTTTGCTGTTTATCAGCGCCTCGGTGCACATCTTCGTCAGCATGCAGAAGTTGATGGTGTGGCTTTTTCGGTATGGGCGCCCAATGCAGAACGGGTTAGTGTGGTCGGCAACTTCAATCACTGGGATGGTCGCATACATCCCATGCGGGTGCGTGGCAGCAGTGGTATTTGGGAGTTATTCATCCCTGGGTTGGTGGACGGGGAAACCTATAAATACGAAATACGCAGCAAAAACGGCAGTATACAGCTGAAAATTGATCCTTTTGCACAACAGATGGAAATGCGTCCGGCGACGGCTTGCATCGTACATGATAGTAGTCAATATTCGTGGCAGGACCAGGGCTGGCTGGTAGCCAGAAAAACACGGGGCCAATTACTGGACAGGCCGGTGACGATCTATGAAGTTCACCTTGGCTCCTGGAGGCGAGAAGGTGAGGGTTTTCCCGGTTACCGGGAGCTGGCTCAGCAGTTGGTGGAATACTGCAATTGGATGAACTACACCCATATTGAATTGCTGCCGATTACCGAATATCCTTTCGACGGTTCCTGGGGTTACCAGGTTACCGGCTATTACGCACCGACCCGGCGTTATGGCCTGGCGGATGATTTTCGTTATTTTGTCGATTATTGCCATCAACACGACCTGGGGGTCATTCTCGACTGGGTGCCGGCTCACTTTCCGGTCGATAGCCACGGTTTGGCATGTTTCGATGGCACGCCTCTTTACGAACACGCCGATCCAAGGCGTGGAGAACATCGTGACTGGGGTACCAAAATTTTCAACTTCGGCCGCAATGAAGTTCGCAATTTTCTCATAAGCAGTGCCTTGTTCTGGCTGGAGCAATACCATCTTGATGGGTTGCGTGTCGATGCTGTTGCCTCGATGCTCTACCTGGATTATTCCAGGCCGGCAGGGGAGTGGCTGCCGAATAAACAGGGGGGTAGGGAGAATTTAGAGGCGGTGGCATTTTTGCAGGAATTGAATCAGCAGGTACATGAGCGATTCCCGGATGTGCTCACCATGGCGGAAGAATCGACCTCATGGCCGGGAGTGACCAGACCGGTTGCGGAAGGTGGCCTGGGTTTTAGCATGAAATGGAACATGGGTTGGATGAATGACACACTGGCTTACTTCAGTCAGGATCCGGTGCATCGAAAATACCATCATAACCGGATGACATTCTCTCAGGTGTACGCTTACAGTGAACACTTTATTCTGCCATTTTCGCACGATGAAGTCGTTCACGAAAAAGGGGCCATGCCGGTGAAGATGCCCGGGGATACCTGGCAGAAATTTGCTAATCTTCGGGTGCTATACAGCTATATGGCGACCCAACCCGGCAAGAAACTGTTATTCATGGGTCTGGAGTTCGGTCCCTGGCAGGAATGGCAGGAAAATACCGGCCTGGACTGGCAGCAAGCGCAGGCCATGCCGCACCGTGGTTTGCAATTACTGGTTCGAGATCTGAACCACATGGTTTGCAGTGTCCCGGCACTGTACGAAGAAGATTTTTCTCAAGCGGGTTTTCAGTGGCTGGACTGTGACGATGCCGATCAGTCGGTCATCAGTTTCCTGCGCCGCGACCAGCAGGGCGGATTTGTGGTCGTGGTCCTCAACCTGACGCCGGTGCCGCGTCCAAATTATTATCTCGGTGTCCCGTTGGCAGGACAATATCACGAAATATTTAACTCGGATGCTGACATTTACGGCGGCTCGAACATGAGGAATGCCGGCCAGGTGATCAGTCTGGATGAAGCCAGCATGGGACAACCTCAATCGATTCAAATTGTGTTGCCGCCACTGGCAACCTTGATTCTGCAGCTATAGCAATAACGAAGAAAAGGAGGATGCCACCACAGGTTTGACGGCGATACATGCGTTCGAGTTTATCGCGCTCGTGCGTGTTGGCCACCACACCTTAGTGTGATCAACCAATATCAGTTGGAACCAGAATTTTGAGCGTCTACCTCCATAATTTCGGAGGGAGTCGATAAAACCACCAGCATTACATATTACTGCATCAGGAATCGCT
>DRJH01000076.1 GCA_011052285.1 Gammaproteobacteria bacterium | reverse complement strand
CTGGCGGCACGACAAACGACGGGTTCGACCGTTCTGTTGCCTTGAGGGGAGTGAGCCCTGAGTTTTTCTGAAATGCAAGCTGTGCCGCCCGCGGTTGGTTCTCTATTCTCGGACAGCCTCCTGGTTCACATCGTGGTCTGAATGATTATTATGTAGGTGATTTCTACCACAGAGATTGCAGTTTTGGTTTATCATAGGGCTGCCTGATGAGTGCATACAATCTACTTCTCACTGCCCGGCAGGACAATGGGGGTGCGTGCAGGTGTTAAACAGGCAAAGCCTGCACATTCTATCTAAATTTTGGAGAAAAACTATGCGATTTCGTGCTTTATCTGCAGCCATCGCGCTGTCGGCGGTATTCCTGGCAGGCACAGTAGATGCCAAGCCTATTATGATCAAGTTTTCACATGTGGTCGCGGAAAACACCCCCAAAGGCCAAATGGCCAACAAGTTTAAACAGCTGGTTGAAGAACGTCTTGCTGGCAAGGTCAAGGTCGAGGTGTTCCCCAGTTCCCAGCTGTTCGGTGACAATAAAGTGCTCGAAGCCATGTTGCTCGGTGATGTACAGATGGCGGCTCCTTCACTCTCCAAATTCAAACGCTATACCAAGAAACTACAGCTTTTTGATTTGCCGTTTCTGTTCAAGGATATCGCTGCGGTTGATCGCTTTCAGCGAAGTGCTGCAGGACAAAAACTGCTCGATTCGGTGAAGAAAAAAGGCTTGGTGGGTCTAGGTTATCTGCACAATGGGATGAAGCAGTTGTCTGCATCCAAACCCTTACTGGTGCCTGCTGATGCCAGTGGCCTGAAATTTCGTATTATGTCTTCGGATGTGTTGGCCGCGCAGTTTGAAGCGATCAATGCCAATCCGCTAAAAAAACCTTTCTCGGAAGTGTTTACCTTGTTGCAGACCAAGGCCATAGATGGTCAGGAAAACAGCTGGTCGAACATCTATTCCAAGAAGTTCTTTGAAGTTCAGCCTTTCATCACCGAAACTAACCATGGTGATCTGGATTATCTGGTGGTGACTTCCAAATCGTTTTGGGATGGTCTGCCGGCCGACATCCGTGCCACAGTCAAAAAATCGCTGGACGAAGCCATTGCTTTCGGTAACCGTGTGGCTGCTAAAAAAGCGGTTAGTGACCGTCAGAAAATCATTGATTCCGGTCGTACCAAGGTGCTCAGTCTGACCGCTGCGCAACGAGCCCTGTGGGTGGCTGCGATGAAACCGGTCTGGAAAAAATTTGAAGGCCAGATTGGCAAGGACCTGATTGACGCAGCCTACGCTTCAAACAAGTAAAACCCGCTGCAATGATTGCCATTATTCAGACAGGCTGGGAGGCTGATCGAGAACGGGAGTGGTCGTGAGGGAAGCGGATGAGGCAACATTCTGTGATTTGAAGCGAATACATGTGGTATTTAACGAAAGTCAGAGGGAAGATCGGTAAAGTCCGCTTATCCCGGTAGGCTCGCCATCGCCGTACAGCCTCCTAGGAGGTTGCCGAGAATAGCTGCCGTCGCAAGAGAAGCTGCTTTGAGGTAGATTTTTCTGCCTGATTTGAGGCGAATGCTGGTTGTATTGACCGACGCATGGGAAGAACTGGCCAATGTCCGCTTTCCCTCGGTAGGTTCCCTATTCTCGTACAGTCTCCCAGGGTAAAGTCTGTCTGTTATTATCCTTGATTCAGTGATTAACTGAAGCCTGCACAGCAGTGTCTTCCCCCCCCCAGAGGTGCGAGTGATGTTACGTAGATTTATTAACCGCGCTGAAGAAAATATTATCGCTTTTTTGCTGGTGGCCATGACGTTGCTGGTCTTTCTCGACGTGGTTATGCGTTTCGGTTGGGGTTCGGGATTTTTGTGGTCACAGGAGTTGACCCTCTATCTTGCTGCCTGGTTTGTGTTATTTGGGATCAGCTATGGGCTCAAGGTGGGTGCGCATATCGGCGTCGATGCCTTCGTCAGCCAATTGCCACCCGTACCGCGGCGTATTGTTTCCATGTTGGCTGTACTGCTGGCCCTGCTGTACTGTGGTTTGTTTCTGTTTGGTTCCTGGGTTTATCTGCAGAAAATCTATTCAATCGGTATTTCTGTTGAGGATATGCGTTTGCCCGGCTGGTTGGCCGGACTGTTCTCCGAACCGGTGGCCGAGGTTTTGAAGCTTGATCTCGAAGACCCCTTGATCCCGCTCTGGTTTGCACAATCCATTCTGCTGCTGGGTCTGGTCCTGTTCTCCATCCGCCTGCTTGATCTGCTAAGAAGGATTATTACCGGCCAGTCCACCGGCTTCCATCACGTTGATGAAGCTGAGGAAAGCATGCAGTTGGTTGAGGAACTCAAAGGACAGCACCCAGGGCCACAATCATGACTACGGCGACCTTGTTCATTCTGTTGTTTTTCAGCATGCTCATCGGCATGCCGATTGCGTTGTCGCTGGGCCTGGCCAGCATTTCAACAATCCTGCTGTTTTCCGATGACTCATTGGCTTCGATTGCGCTCAAGCTCTTCGCGTCAGTGTCTGAACATTACACCTTGCTGGCCATTCCCTTCTTTATCCTGTCGTCGGCTTTTCTGTCGACCGGTGGTGTGGCCAAGCGGCTAATTGATTTTGCCGTCGCTGGTGTGGGGCATATCCGCGGTGGCATGGCGATGGCCTCGGTGATGGCCTGTATGCTGTTCGCGGCCGTTTCCGGTTCTTCTCCGGCCACTGTTGCGGCCATCGGCTCCATCGTTATCGCCGGAATGGTGCGTTCTGGCTACCCGGAATCATTTGCCGCCGGGGTCATTACCAATGCCGGAACACTGGGCATTTTGATTCCGCCATCCATTGTAATGCTGGTCTATGCTGCGGCTACCGAGGTTTCTGCCGCGCGTATGTTTATGGCCGGGTTTATCCCGGGTCTGTTAATGGGGTTGATATTAATGGTGGCGATCTACATTGCCGCCAGAATAAAAAATCTTCCGGCGCAACCTTGGGGTGGTTTTGGTGAACTTGCTCGCACCGGATTTATCGCCTCCGGTGGTTTGATGCTGATCGTTATTGTCCTGGGTTCGATCTATGGAGGGATTGCCAGTCCCACCGAAGCCGCTGCAGTTTCTGCGATCTATGCCTTTCTGGTCGCTGTTTACGGGTATCGTGATATCGGCCCATTGAAGGGTGTCCCGTGGAAAAGGCCGGGTGATAGCTGGGCCGCCAGTTTGTTACGAAACCTGGTGCAGTTTTTCTGGGTGATTGGCAAAAGCATTCGTGACCCTGAGGTTCGCAAGGTGCTCATGGATGCCTCCAAGGTTAGCATCATGCTGCTGTTTATTATCGCGAATGCCATGTTATTTGCTCATGTGCTGACCACCGAACGCATCCCCCATCACATTGCCGAAACCATCGTGCAGTGGGGTCTGCAGCCCTGGGCCTTTCTGGTCGTAGTCAATCTGTTGCTGTTGGCAGCGGGTAATTTTATGGAGCCTTCGGCGATCATCCTGATTATGGCGCCAATCCTGTTCCCGATTGCCACACGGCTGGGGATTGATCCTATTCACCTGGGTATCATCATGGTGGTGAATATGGAAATTGGCATGTTGACGCCACCGGTGGGGTTGAATCTATTTGTGACCGCAGGCATCACCGGACATACGATCGGTTGGGTGATCAAGGCTGCAGCACCCTGGTTGGCGCTGTTGCTGGTATTCCTGATGCTGATTACCTATATTCCGCAAATTTCCCTGTTCTTGCCGGAGCTTATCGATCATCTAAAGGGCTATAATTAGCTACATTTTCAGACAATTACTATTCACCGGGCGCTAAAAAAATGAGCTTGCCACACTACAAAACAATTCTCTATGCCACGGATCTGAGTGACGGTATGCCACCGGTATTCCGTCATGCCTTGAGCCTGGCGAAGACCTTCGAGGCAAAAATTATTATGCTGCATGTGGTGGCTCCACTGGGTGCTACCGGTCGTGCTATTGTCGAGACCTACCTGCCGGATATGGTGGATCAGCTGCGCAGTGAAGGGATGAAAAAAGTTGTAAAAAATATGCGCACGCGGCTACAAGAATTCTATGCGGCTGAATTGGGCGGCGACCCAAAATGGTCTGAACTGGTGTCAGAGATTTTGGTGGTCAGCGGTCGTCCCGCCGAAGAAATCTGTCTGCATGCCGAAAAGCATGATGTGGATTTGATTCTGGTCGGGATTAATACAACGAGTGGATTTGCCCATGGCTTGCTCGGTTCTACCGCCCGCAAATTGATGTCGATGACCAAATGTCCGGTATTGGCAGTACCGCCTCCCAAGGAGTAAGATACCATAAGCCTGTTCGAGAGCAGGATTCGTGTTTGTTGAATCAGCAAGGGGGCGATCGTGCGACAACCATCCTCCAGAGAAAAATATCGTGGCCGTCGGGTTGACCCCGAGGTGCGTCGGGAACTCGAACAATTGCTCGATGACACACCACTGCGCCGGGATCTTTTGATTGAATACTTGCACCGGATTCAGGATCGCTATCAGTCCCTACCAGCTGCGCATCTGCGTGCTTTGGCCGAAGCGCTCAGACTTAGTCCAGTTGAAGTCTATGAAGTAGCCAGTTTCTATCATCATTTCGACATTATCAAAGAGAACGAAGCCGCCTCTGCGACCGTTACGGTTCGGGTTTGTCGTTCCCTGACCTGCGAGCTTTTTGGCGCCACAGACCTGGAAGCCAGGCTGCGGCAGATCCTCGGGCCCAAGGTGCGGGTGCAAAGTGTCTCTTGTGTGGGTCGCTGTGAAACTGCGCCGGTAGCCGTGGTTGGTATGCGTCCGATCCTGCAGGCAACGATCAAGCAGGTCAAAGAGACAGTCACTACCGGACAGTTGCAGCCAGCCGTGGCAGATACCACCGCACAAATCGACCTCACGGCCTATCTTAATGATCATGGCTATGTGCTGTACCAACGCTTTTGTGCCGGCGAGTTGGCCCTGGAAGCAATCCTGACAAGCCTTGAACATGCCGGTTTGCGGGGCCTGGGTGGTGCTGGATTCCCGGTGGCCCGCAAGTGGCAAATTGTACGCCAGCAAAGTAGACCGCGACTTATGGTGGTCAATATTGATGAAGGAGAACCGGGTACCTTTAAGGATCGGATTTTTCTGCAGCGGGACCCGCACCGTTTTCTTGAAGGCATGTTGATCGCCGCCCGTGCTACGGCAGTGGATGCCGTGTACCTATATTTGCGCGATGAATACGCCGCTTGTCGGGTTTTGTTGACCCGGGAGCTGGAGCGGTTGCGGGAAGAAACTGCTTTGCTGCAAGTCCCGATATATCTGCGTCGTGGTGCCGGGGCCTATATCTGCGGTGAGGAATCCGCCCTCATCGAGTCACTGGAAGGCAAAAGGGGTGAACCACGCCTGCGGCCACCTTACGTGGCTGAGAAGGGGTTATTCGGCCTGCCAACCCTGGTTCATAACCTGGAAACACTGTACCAGATACGTGCCATTATCGAAGATGGCGGCAGCCTGTTTGCCACTAGTGGTCGCCGGGGCCGCAAGGGCCTGCGCTCTTTCTCCGTCAGTGGCCGGGTCAACAAGCCCGGCGTACAGGTGGCACCGGCCGGAATATCTGTGCGTGAATTGATCGATGAATACTGTGGCGGTATGCTCGACGGCCATACATTTTATGGCTATTTCCCCGGTGGAGCTTCCGGTGGCATACTGCCGGCCTCACTCGGTGATGTGGCGCTGGATTTTGATACCCTGCAGCAATACGGCTGTTTTATCGGCTCGGCAGCCATTATCGTGTTGTCGGAGCAAGATCGTGCGCGCGACTGCGCCCTCAATGCCCTACGCTTTTTTGCTCACGAATCCTGTGGTCAGTGTACCCCCTGCCGTGAAGGCACGGCCCGTGTTGTGTCCTTGATGGAACAGGAACGCTGGGATGTCAGGCAACTGCAACAACTCAGCCAGGTTATGGCCGATGCTTCGATCTGTGGTCTGGGCCAGGCCGCGGCCAATCCTGTGCTATCCGTTTTAAAATATTTTCCTCAGGAGCTTGAATATGGGTAACGATTCAGCACATTCATCTTTTGTCCCATTACGGCGTGTGTTCGTACTCGAATGGTCACATATGACCTATATGCTCACATTCTCCGTGCGAACATGCCTTGTACT
>DRJH01000075.1 GCA_011052285.1 Gammaproteobacteria bacterium | reverse complement strand
CTAATGGCTCCCAGGGAATACACTGGCTTAATTTGACCCAACGGTTGTCTTTGTCCAAGGCAGTTGGGAAGGGCCAGTCGAAAGCAGCGATTGTGCGTTGCTGTTGGCAGTGATAACGGATCATAAGTGCACGCCTTTTCAGAGGATTGGCTTTGTTTTCGTGCATTATTATACCATAAAATAGAATATATATCAATAATATCAGTATGTTAGACTTATTGAGCAGACTCTACATAAAGAAAAGTATGCTTCAATTTGTGAAATTTTCAGCACTTCGAGCAGCTGTTGCTGCTTTTTGGTAAATGCCCCCCAGCTTTCCTTACAGGCAAAGGAAGAACAGAGGTTTGAAACCGGCTCTAAATCGTGGATAATATCGTGCGTGTATGGATCATTTGAATTTGTCCTTAAGTGGTTGGATTTCATCTATTTTTGATGACCTTCTTTTATACCAAATAGAGGCCAGGTACACCTCCATTTTGGTCACATAAGCCAATAGAATTACTGGGTTTCAGAGTTTTGCAAGTGCAAATACCTCATATACGCCTTTTTTAAAAAGTGTTTTAATTCAACAGCCACACGCTCTCATGAAATATGTAACCGGTTTCTATTTTATGAGCTTGGAAAATTTTGTGTTCACGAGGGTGTGGTTGGGCTATTGTATACAGAAACCCAATAATTAATGAACTGAGTGAAAGTCGGAACATGCATGAGAATGACGAGCAGAATTCCAAGCCTCCACCAAACGGTTCAGGCAGAATCCGTGATGTCGCACGAGAGGCTGGGGTGTCGATCGCTACGGTATCGCGCACTTTCAACCGGCCAGACTCAGTCAAACGTAAGACGCTTGAACGCGTGCTTGAAGCGGCACGGCGACTAAATTACATTCCGGACAGTGCAGCCCGAGCAATGGGGTCGAAAATAAGTCGGCGTATAGGTGTGCTCATACCAACAATCGACGACTCAATTTTCGCTCGCTTCATTGGCGCTCTTCAACAACGGCTTAGTAAGAATGGATATTCCCTCTTGGTCGGTGTCTATGGCTTTGACCTCGAATACGAGGCAAACGAGTTGCACAGCCTTATTGAAAGTGGCGTTGACGGTGTGGTTTTTTGTGGTGCCAAACGCTCCAACCGCCTTTACGAACTGCTACAAGGCCGCAATATACCTTTCGTCAACGCTAACATCTACACACCCGAAAGTCCGTATCCTTCGGTGGGGCCAGATTTTCGTTCTGCCGCCACAGCCCTAACTCGGTACCTTTTAGATTTTGGTCACCGAAAAATCGGCTTTATTGACCTTCCATCGGACGCTAATGATCGTGCTGCACTTCGTCTAGCAGGTATAGTAGATGCTTTGGAGTCAGAGTGCCTCAATTTACCGAGTGAGCGACACGTTGAGCGACCCTTGAGCATCGAGGATGGGCGGATTGGTCTACGTACCTTGCTCGAGCACACTCCTGACTTGACGGCTGTAATTTGTGGCAACGATGTATTCGCCATTGGCGCGCTTTTCGAATCGAAGGACTTGGATGTTTTGGTACCTAGCGAATTTTCGATCGTTGGCTTTGACAATCTCGAGCTTTCAGCTCAGATCTCACCTGGTCTGACGACAGTCAACTTTCCATCAGCAGAGATGGGCACGCGCGTGGCTGAGAAATTACTCATGATACTGATGGGCAAACCTACCCCACACGCCATACGTATCGAAACCAACCTTATTATTCGAGGCTCCGCAGGACCCCATCGTGCGCAAATCGTGACGGAAGGAAAGTAGATCCTACAAACAGCTCGGCGTCACGATTATGAGTGATGACAAACATGCGCAGACTGTTCTAGAACGGTGGGTAGTACAACAGTTTTATCTTAATAGGTGAGCTGAGCGAACCGGAGGAATAGCAGGTTTAGGCATATGGTGGAGCGGAGGAGGATCGAACTCCCGACCTTCGCATTGCGAACGCGACACTCTCCCAGCTGAGCTACCGCCCCAATGCGAGGCATTCTACACCAGTTCAGACAATGGTTTCAAAATTCTGTCACTGACACCGAAATTTGACATAATAGGAAAATAAACACCTCACACGTTGGGTGAGTACCTGGGAGGCTGTGTCATGATTGTCTGCAAAGGTGTGGTCATCAGGTCTGTATGGTAGAGATATTTGTGGAGCAAAAGCGTTTCAGAAGGTGCCTGAGATTCCCATGACCAAGATTACAGTCACCAAGTTTCGTGCAGAATTCAGGCGCTGTTTCGCGCTGTGGACACCTGCCACAAGCGGCTTTCCAACTTTGTGAGTTACCCGGCGAATGCCGCAATGATCGTATTTAACGTCGCACTGGGACGCATGGCCGCAACCGTTTTTTGCTCATCACCGTGATAGTAGCCACCGATGTCCTGAGCGCACCCTTGGGTAGCATTGATTTCGGCAACAATCTTCTCCTCGTTGGCTTGTAATTGCGTAGCTAGAGGGGAGAACAGTGCTTGTAGCGAAGTATCTTCATTTTGTGAAGCCATCGCCTGTGCCCAGTACATCGTCAGGTAAAAGTGACTGCCTCGGGTATCAAGTTCGCCGACCTTGCGGGAAGGTGAACGGCTTTGGTTGAGAAACTGGCTGTTGGCCCGATTGAGCGCATTGGCCAATATCCTGGCCCGTTGATTTCCTGTTTTTTGCGCCAGATCTTCCAGAGATATGGCCAGGGCCAGGTATTCACCGAGTGAATCCCAGCGCAGATGACCTTCCTTGAGAAATTGTTGGATATGTTTGGGTGCAGAGCCACCGGCTCCGGTCTCGTACATTCCGCCACCGGCAAGCAGCGGTACGATGGAGAGCATTTTGGCACTGGTGCCCAGTTCCAAAATTGGAAACAGGTCGGTCAGGTAGTCGCGCAGGATGTTACCCGTAACGGAGATGGTATCCTTGCCTTCCTTGGCCCGTTGCAGGGTATAACGAATGGCAGCATCCGGTGCCATGATCTTGATAGTAAGCCCTGCCGTGTTCTCATCTACAAGATAGCATTTGACCTTTTGGATCAGTTTGGCATCATGGGCGCGTTCCGGGGTTAGCCAAAAGACGGCGGGTGAACCGGTCTCGCGGGCCCGTTTGACCCCAAGTTTGACCCAGTCACGGATCGGCAGGTCCTTGGTTTGGCACATGCGCCAGACATCCCCTTGTTCGACCTGGTGTTCCATTAAACATTTGCCGGTATGATCGATGACCCGCAGGGTGCCATCTTCCGGGATCTCAAAGGTCTTGTCGTGGGAGCCATATTCTTCAGCTTTTTGCGCCATCAGCCCAACATTGCAGACGTTGCCCATGGTGGTGACATCAAAAGCGCCGTTCTTTTTGCAGAAATCAATGGTCTCCTGATAAATCCCAGCATAGCAGCGATCCGGAATCATCATATTGCTGTCATGCAACAGACCATCTGGCCCCCACATCTTGCCAGAGGCACGAATGGCAGCGGGCATGGAGGCATCGATAATCACGTCACTGGGTACATGCAGGTTGGTAATGCCTTTGTCGGAATCGACCATTGCCAGTTTCGGCTGTGTGCTGTACACAGCCTGGATATCCGCCTCGATTTCTGCCTGCTGCGCCGTGGTCAAATTCTTGATCTTGGCATAGACGTCGCCCAGTCCATTGTTCGGATCGACACCAAGTTCTTTAAACAAGGCCGTGTATTTCTCGAAGACCTCTCCGAAGTAGACGGTCACGGCATGACCAAACAGGATTGGATCGGAGATCTTCATCATAGTAGCCTTGAGGTGAAGCGACAGCAACACATCGTCCGCTTTAGCCTGCTTGATCTGCCGCGCATAAAAAGCGCATAGCGCTTTGCAGCGCATCACGCTACCATCAATCACTTCATCTTTTAAAACCTCCAGATCAGGTTTTAATACGACGCTATCACCAGATTCACTAAGCAGTTCAATTCGAACCAAACCTGGTTTTTCGATGACCACGGATTGTTCGCTGGAGAAAAAATCCCCATCCTGCATATGCGAGACATGGGTTTTGGAATCAGCACTCCAGGCCCCCATGGAATGTGGGTGTTTTCTTGCGTATTCCTTGACCGGTGCGGCTACCCTGCGATCGGAGTTGCCTTCCCGGAGCACTGGATTCACGGCGCTGCCCAAAACTCTGGCATAGCGAACCTTAATGGCTTCCTCGTCCGTGTTCATGGGCTCTTCGGGGTAGTTGGGAATTCCAAAACCTTGGGATTGCAACTCTTCAATGGCGGCGTGCAGCTGCGGGATCGAAGCACTGATATTGGGTAATTTAATAATGTTCGCTTCTGGCGTTTTAGCCAGAGCACCCAGTTCAGTCAGATCATCACTTTGTCGTTGGCTTTGCCTCAGATGATCCGGGAAGGCCGCCAGAATACGTCCGGCCAGCGAGATGTCACGTGTTTCTACGATCACCCCAGCAGGTTCAGTGAATGCGGTGATCACAGGCAGAAGTGACACCGTTGCCAGTGCGGGTGCTTCGTCGGTCCAGGTGTAGATGATTTTTGAGCGTACCATGGTCTTTTTTCTCTTTGGTCAAAGATTGAGGTGTAGGAAGTTGTCCGAGAATAGAAAACCTACTGCACAAAAACTGATTCTGGCTGTATTTTCCCTGGTTTTTGCTACGCAGTAAGCAGCTATTCGACCCACCATGGAAAATTTTGTCTCAAAGCAGTGTCTCAAACGTGCTGCTTTCGAAGGACACGAATACTAGCACTCAGTGGACAGAGATCAATGATTTTTTGAATTTATCGAATGACTTCTCCTTGATTCTTGATTTTGATCACAAACTGTCGTTGATTGTGAGTACGTTGCAATCCGGCAGCAACACCCGCAATCTTGTGGAGGGTTATGGTCCGGTGGCCAATTCAATACCACCAAGGCTGGTCGAAATTGCTTTTATACAATATGGTCAGGCGTTATGGTCCAGGACCTCACCACGGGCCGGGTAATCATTCGTGAGGACGAAATCGAGGGCGCCAAGCACTTCGGTGAATGACGGACGGGCAAAGGGCATGGTTTGTACCGATCCGAAATACAGCGTCCCGTCATTACGGACCAGAAATAGACCTGGCTCAAAGAATAGTGCAGGCTCTGCATGGCCGGTGGATGTTTTGCCGCGGCCGCTGGAGATGAAGAGCCCCCATTTTCGGGCGTTATCCAGACTCATGCCATAGCCTATGGTCAGTTGGTCCAGATTCCAGTCTTCACGAGCACGACCGGCACGTTCTCGGTCATCACCACTGATGGCGATGACTGCCGTGCCACGGGCGGCGAATTTATCCAGTTTATGATTCAAATCGCCCAGGTACCTGCTACAGATCGGACAATGCAAGCCGCGGTAGAATACAATCAGTGTGAAATTTTCACCCAGGTGCTCCGTAAGATCCCAGCTTTTACCACTAACCGTTGGAACACAGAGTTTCGGTACCGACTGGCGGGGGTAAAGTGGCTGAATAGCTGACATAGTGAGCATACCTGAAATCGGATTTATGACAAACCTGATTATAGGGTGGGGTCATCTTAGTAACAAGACTTTCTGTGATGGTCAATCGTTCAGACTCATGTAAAGAGGAGGGCGAAATCAATTGGATAAAGATACTATGAAACAACGAAAAAACAGCACGAAAAGCGTTCAGGCAGCCTTGGAGGCCGCCGGACTGCAGTGTTCTATTGTTGAACTTCCGGATTCGGCAAGGACCGCGAAACAGGCAGCACAAGCCATTGGCTGCACCGTGGCCCAGATCGCCAAGAGTATCGTATTCAGAGCCAGCGACACGGGGCGGGCTGTGCTGGTGGTTGCCAGCGGCGTGAATCGTATTAACGAAGTATTAATTGCTGCACATTTTGGTGAGAGCATCAAAATAGCTGCTACTGATTTCGTACGAAATGTCACAGGCTATGCAATTGGTGGAGTGCCGCCCTGTGGTCACATTGGCGAGTTACAAGTATATCTTGACCGGGACCTGCTGGAGCTGTCACCGCTGTGGGCTGCGGCCGGAACACCGAATGCGGTCTTCTCTCTTACCCCCGAACAGTTGATTCAGCTGACGGCCGGTACCGTCATTGACGTGATTTAGTGGGGTGTTGTAGACAGAGAGACGCGGAACAACAACTCCCATGCTCACCAGTCAAGTCGTATTTAGATTGTTGTTAGCGAACCGTTTTCCCTCGCCACGGTACCCATTCTCGGACAGCCTCCTAGTTCCGATAGTGTACCTTCGGCAGTAAGCATAACATCTCGAACAGCAGGTTGGCGCCGAGCAAGGCGGTATTGCCCGAGGGATCGAAGGGTGGAGATACTTCCACCAGGTCGCATCCAACGATATCCAGCCCCCGGCAACAACGCAGAATTTCCAGGCCCTGAGGTGTGGTCAGACCACCGACTTCCGGAGTGCCGGTGCCCGGCGCGAAGCCCGGGTCAATGCCATCGATATCAAAACTGATATAGACTGGACCCGAGCCCAGTTGTTGGCGTATTTCCTCCATTAACGGCCGCAGCGACCGGTGCCAGCATTCTTCAACTTGTACGACCCGAAAACCCTGCTCGCGGGACCAGTCGAAGTCGTCGGCAGCATAGCCGCTGCCACGCAAACCGATTTGTGCGACCCGGTTACCGATCACCAGGCCTTCTTCGACAGCACGCCGAAAGGGCGTACCATGGGCGATGGCCTCACCGAACATAGCATCATTGATATCGGCATGGGCATCGACATGAACCAGGCCAACGGGGCCATAGCGGCGTTTCATAGCCCGCAATATGGGCAGGACGATGCTGTGATCACCACCCAAGGTCAGCGGAATGGTACTGTGTTCAAGGACGGAATCGTAGAATTGCTCAATGATGGTCATGCTTTTTTGCAGGTTAAAGGTATTGATCGGTACATCGCCAAGATCGGCAACCTGTATGCTGTCAAAGGGAGCGGCGTGGGTGGCCATGTTATAGGGGCGTAACAGCGAGGACTCGGCACGAATTTGCCGTGGGCCCAGTCGTGCACCAGGTCGATGAGAAGTGCCGATATCCAGTGGCACGCCGATAAAGCCGGCATCAATGCTCCCGGCATTGGCTGCGGTTGGCAGACGCATCATGGTTGCGGGGCCACCAAAACGGGGCATTTCGTTACCACCCAGTGGCTGGTTGAATGAACACATGCTGGACTCCTGCTGGATTAGCGCTTGTAAGATAGTCCGCCCAGAATCTCGGCGACACGTCGGTTGTGTTGTTGCAGGCCGATGGTGATGCGCAAACAGTGCCCGAGGTCATATTCCACTAGAGTGCGGGGAATCAGGCCTTGCTGACGCAGCGCCAGATCGGCGGCTTGTGCGGCCTTGGAGTCAGCAAATTGCACACAAAGAAAGTTGGTTGCAGAGGGCAATACTTGCAAGTCCATCTTGGACAAGGCTGTACGCAGCCAGTCACGTTGTTGGCGGGTGTGATCGGCCACGGATTGGGTAAATGCCCGGTCTTGCAGCGCGGTGATGCCGGCAACTTGGGCAGCCGTGGAGACGGTGAAAACACCACGCAGCTGATTCAGCACACGGCAGACATCCTGCGGGGCATAGGCCCAGCCAAGACGCAGCGCCGCCAATCCGTAGATCTTTGAGAAGGTGTGCAGTACCACCACATTTCCGGGATCATCATTGACCAGGGTGCTGCCGTCACTGTAGTTATTGTCCGGGTCATTGAACTCGGCGTAGGCGGCATCGAGTACCAATAGAACCGATTCGGGTAGGTTTTGCCGCAGGCGTTTGATCTCTGCCAAGGGCAGGCTGGTTGCGGTCGGGTTATTGGGGTTGGCCAGATAAAGCAGGCGGGTCTTCGTGCTCACTTTGGCCAGCAGGGCATCGACGTCGGTGTTGTAATTGTGCTCTGCTGCAGCCACCGGTATTGCACCGACAGACTGGGCTGCCAGTTTGTAGGCGATAAAGCCGTACTGGCTGTACAGCACCTCATCTCCGGGTCCGGCATAGGCTCGAGCCAGGAGGTTGATCAGCTGTTCTGAACCCGACTCGCAGACCAGGCGCTGCGGGTCCAGGCCATAATGCTGACCGATCACTTTTCTAAGCGTCGTGCTCTGACTGTCGGGATAGGTTTGCAGTTGTCCATAAACCATACCAAGTGCCTCCCGGACCTGTGGGCTGGCGCCGAGCAGGGACTCATTGGAGGACAGTTTGACGATTTGTGTAACCCCTTTAACCGCAAAATCACCGGGCAGGTAGGGCTCGAGCTGCTGCAGGTAATCGTGGGCTTTCACCTTGCTCATGCTTCCTCTCGGACAGCCTCCTAGGTAGCTTGCATTTTCTTCGATTTCTATCACCGTGGGTACTTGTGCCTCGAACGAGCACAGTAGGGCTTGCTTAAGGCCGGCCAGGGAGTCGGGTTTTTCCCCGTGGCAGCCGAAGGCATGCGCCATGGCGACAAAGTCGGGGGTTTTGAGGGTAACACCAATTTGCGGGATTCCGGACTCGGCCATAGCATCACGAATTTCCCCGTAGCCGTGATTATTCCAGACGATCACGGTGACCGGGATAGTGAATTCGACCGCAGTGGCCAGTTCCTCGACAGTGAAAAGATAGCCACCATCACCGGCCAGACAGATCACCGTGTTCTCAGGATTGCCCAGTTTTGCACCCAGGGCCGCTGGCAGGCCGTAGCCGAGGGTACCGAAGCCGAGTGGAAACAGCCACTGCCGGGGTCGGCGGCAGCGGTAGTAATGATAGCCGGTATAGG
>DRJH01000074.1 GCA_011052285.1 Gammaproteobacteria bacterium | reverse complement strand
TCGCCCGCCACAATGCACCGGCACACAACTGGCAGTCATCGCCGAAGCGATTCTCTGTCAATGCATTGTATTGGCCCGGCACTCCCTGGCACAGAAGTTCTTGCCACAACGTTGTGCAAATGGTACGTTGCCGGCACTGGCGATCGTTGCCTATGGCAAGCTCGGTGGTTATGAGCTGGGTTACAGCTCCGATCTGGACATCGTGTTTTTGTACGAAACCTGTGAGGAGAATACGGATGAAGCGCAGACACAATATCGTTTTTCCCGCCAGGTACAACGTATTATTCACCTGATTACCCTGCGCACCCAGGGTGGACAAACCTATGAGCTGGATATGCGCCTGCGCCCCAGCGGCAATTCCGGTACCTTAATCACGAGTTTTGATGCCTTTGCGCAATACCAGCTGCAGCAGGCCTGGACCTGGGAGCACCAGGCATTGGTCAGGGCTCGCGTATTGGGAGCACAGACCTCCTTGACGGAGCGTTTCGAGAAAATACGCAAGAAAGTGTTGTGTCAGAGTCGCGACCGCCGTCGGCTGGGAAAAGATATCTGCAAGATGCGCGAACAAATGCGCCAGCATCGTGATCGCAGCTCAGCTGGATGTTTTGATCTAAAGCATGGCAGTGGCGGTATTGTTGATATCGAATTCATGGTGCAATATCTGGTGCTGGTGTATGCGGCTCGATGGCCACAAGTTATTATCCCTCGCAGTACTATTGATCTGCTGGATGCACTGGCGAGTACAGGGGCAATCGACGTTACCTTAGCCAGTACCTTGCGTGAAACCTACCGTAACTACTTAGGTCTGGAGCAACACTTGAAGCTGCACGAAAAACCTCCCCTAGTCGAAGACCCTGGCCTTGATTGCTCAAGACAGCGGATTGTACAAGCCTGGGAACAGGTATTCCGTGATCTGTGAGTTGTGACTGAGATTTCAGTCATTCCCAAGGACTGGCAGTTTTCGGTATACTTCACACACATACAGCGGCAGGATTGTGCTGTGGAACCCATATTACCGGAGTTTAAGAAGATGTCTTTTGCTGATCGTGACGGTGTGATCTGGATGGATGGTGAACTCGTGCCCTGGCGTGAGGCCAATGTACATATTCTTACTCATTCGTTGCACTACGGAGTAGCCGTATTCGAGGGTCTGCGAGCTTATGAGACGACTCGTGGAACGGCAATTTTCAGACTCCATGACCATAGTCGCCGCCTACTTCAGTCTGCAAAAATACTGGGCATGAAACCTCGCTATGATGCCAATGTACTCGATGAAGCACAGCGATTGGTCGTTCGGGAAAATAAGCTACAATCTGCTTACATCCGACCATTGGTTTACTATGGTACCGAAGGTGTGGGATTGCGCGCTGACAAATTATCTTCCCATGTTGGTATCGCCTGCTGGGAGTGGGGTTCCTACCTCGGTGAAGAAGGCATGACCCAGGGCATTCGGATCCGAACCTCCTCCTACACACGCCACCATGTCAACTCCGCCATGTGCCGGGCCAAGGCTTCCGGAAACTACATCAATTCCATACTTGGATTACAGGAGGCGATTAGCTGCGGCTATGATGAAGCCTTGTTTCTGGATCATCAGGGCTTCGTGATGGAAGGCAGTGGCGAAAATATTTTTATCGTACGAGACGGCACAGTCTACACCCCATCACTGTCTTCCTCACTGGATGGTATCAGCCGCCGCACCGTCATGACACTGTTGCAAGAAGTCGGTTTTACCGTCATCGAAAAACAGATCACTCGCGACGAAGTGTATATCGCTGATGAAGCTTTTTTTACCGGCACTGCGGCCGAAGTCACGCCTATCCGTGAGCTGGACAATCGCCAGATTGGTGAGGGTTTCCGTGGGCCGATTACCGAACAGGCACAGCAACTGTATTTTGCCAGTGTCAAAGGTGAAGGTACTCATGATGAATGGCTGGATTTTGTCTGACGGTACGACGCGTATCTTTATAATCCACTCTACACAGGTTTGCCCATATGAACATCCAAACTATTCATCTGACGGCTTCAGCTGCTGATAAACCCAATCAGTTCGCGTGTCAGGAAATCGGTGCCGAAGATTTGCCGTTACACTGCCCGACTGATCGCATGCCCTTGTGGAATTCACATCCCAGGGTGTTTTTGCCGCTGGAAAAAACCGGTGAGGTGCGCTGTCCCTACTGCGGTACGTTATATACCCTGAAAAAAGCCAGCCCCGGTGGTTTCTAAAACTTACTTATCGTTACCTCATAAATAACCATGACACACCCCCACAGCACTCTGGTGGTGGGTTCGGCCTGGGTTGGCGACATGGTCATGTGTCACAGTCTGATCCAGCAAATCAAGTCTGCAACAGACACCCGGATTGCTGTTCTGGCACCACTCTGGACCTTGCCGCTCGTATCCCGCATGCCCGGTGTTGATCGTGGCATCGAACTGCCCTTCGCACATGGTGAGATGAATTTTCCAGGCCGTTTCAGGTTGGCAAAGTCACTGCGCAAACGGCACTTTTCCCAGGCACTGGTCCTTCCGGGCTCCTGGAAATCTGCACTTATCCCTGCTCTTGCGGGTATCCCTCAGCGTATAGGCTATCTTGGTGAGCAGCGTTGGTTGTTGCTGACCGAACCACGCAAACTGGATAAAATAGCCTTGCCAACAACTGTGCAGCGGTTTGCCGCATTGGCTTCTCCGGCGGGCGTACCTGTGCCTAAATTGGCTGATCTACCCTGGCCACGATTACGGAGCACGGCTACCACACAGGCCAAGGCACTGCGTGCTCTGGATTTCACGGCCCCAACGAAACCTGTTTTAGGTTTGTGTCCAGGGGCGGAATTTGGCCCTTCCAAGCAGTGGCCCGCCGAGCATTACGCCACTGTTGCCCGTGAATTCAGCCGACGCGGCTGGTCGATATGGTTGTTTGGTTCCGGTCGGGATGCCGCTTTCGCACAACAGATCGAGGTCCAATCTGTGGTACCAACAACCAATCTATGCGGCAAAACCAGCTTGTTGCAAGCCATAGACATGCTGGCACTATGTCAGGCTGTGGTCAGCAATGACTCCGGATTAATGCATATCGCTGCGGCCCTGCAGCGTCCACTGGTCGCACTCTATGGCTCTTCCAGCCCCGATACTACGCCACCCTTGGGTACATCATGTGTACTACTGCGCCGAATGTTGGACTGTAGCCCGTGTTTCAAGCGTCAATGCCCTCTGCAGCACCATCACTGCTTGCAGAAACTGGTGCCGCAACAGGTGATCGAAGCGTTGGAACAACTCCCAAAGCCCCCTGAACATGCGTCTGCTGATCATTAAAACCTCATCATTGGGAGATGTTCTGCACACTCTACCGGCAATCACTGATGCTGCTACATCCGGAAAAAAACTGGAAATTGACTGGCTGGTGGAAGAAAACTATAGCGAAATTCCGGGCTGGCATCCAGCCGTAGACCGGGTTATTCCGGTCGCTCTACGGCGCTGGCGCAACGCATGGAAAGACGGCGCATGGAAAAGTGGTTTTACTGGTGATCTGAGAAAATTTTTTGGGCAATTGCGTCAGCAGCGGTATGACCAAATTATCGATGCCCAGGGCTTAATGAAAAGCGCCTTGCTTGGCCTGGCCGCAAAAGGCAGGGTGTCCGGCCTGGATCGCCAATCTGCGCGCGAACCTCTGGCCTCACTCATCTACAACAATAAAATAGCGGTATCGTGGCAGTATAATGCGGTCCGGCGTTTGCGGTGTCTTTTTAGCCAATCCCTGGGCTATGATCTGCCACAGGCCGATGCCCGATATGGTATCGATCCATTACGGCTAGCAGTGCTCCCACCAGGGGTCTACTCAAAACCAGGTATCGTATTGCTCCATGGCACTACCTGGCCTTCCAAGCAATGGCCGGTATCTTCCTGGAAAACCCTGGCAAGTCTGTTGTCCGCTGCCGGTTATCCGGTGTACTGTGCCTGGGGTAGTCCAGCCGAACGCCAGGTTGCGATGGCGATTGTCGAGAATACCCCGGATGCAACCATTCTACCGGCCCTTTCACTTGGTCAACTGGCGCAGGTTCTGGTGCAAAATACCGCGGCAGTGGCGGTAGATACCGGCCCCGGTCACCTCGCCGCCGCAGTGGGTACGCCCTGTATCAGTCTTTACCTGGCTACCGACCCACAGCGAACCGGCACCGTGGGCCCTGGGCAACGGCACCTGGCGGTTTCTTATCCCTGTGCACCTTGTCTACACCGACAGTGCCAGCAAATAATTTCGAAAAGTCAGTACCCTCCATGTGGCGCAGCTTTGGCACCAGCCACTGTTTTTGCGGCACTACAACAGTTGATTCGCCAGCAGCTACCGACAGCGGTATCATAGGGTGATGAAATTCGCTTTTTGCCTATACAAGCACTTCCCTTATAGCGGCCTGTCACGTGACATGCTGCGGATTCTCCAGGTTTGTAAGCAACGTCGGCATCAGGTCGATATCTTTACCGGAGAGTGGCAGGATAAACCCTGCGAGAATGCCAGCGTCCATGTTCTACCGGTACGGGCGCTGACCAACCACTCCCGTTGTGCCTTATTCCACCGCCACCTGCGTCATGCCTTGCTTGGCCAAAAGTTTGATGCTGTGATCGGTTTTAACAAAATGCCGGGTTTGGATATCTATTATGGTGCCGATTATTGTTATATCGGCCGCGCCGCACCTCAATATGGCCACTTATACCGACTTACACCCCGCTTCCAATACCGTCATCATTTTGAGAAGTCCGTGTTTGGCCTACAATCAAAAACCCGCATCTTGTCTATTTCTGAGCGGGAAAAATCTGTTTATCAGCAATTTTATCTGACTCCGGAAGAGCGTTTTCACCTGTTGCCACCGACACTTGATCCGAATCGAAAACTATTGAAAGACCCTGTCCCGATAAGAAAAGAAACCCGGCAGCAACTGCAACTGGATGCAAAGTTACAGGTATTGCTATTTATTGGTTCGGGCTTTAAAACCAAGGGCCTTGATCGCGCTATTCTGGCCCTGGCTGGCTTACCTGACAAGCTGAGAAATAATACCCGACTCCTGGTTATTGGAGAAGATAACGAAGTACCTTTTCGCAAGCTGGCCAGACGCTATCGAGTCGACAGGAAGGTTATTTTTCTGGGTGGTAGGTCCGATGTGGAATGTCTGCTGACTGCCGGTGACTTACTTATTCACCCAGCCTACCATGAGAATACCGGGACTGTGCTCCTGGAAGCGATTACTGCAGGACTGCCAGTACTGGCAACCGATGTATGTGGCTATGCTCCCCATATCGAACGTGCAAATGCCGGCAGTGTTCTGCATTCCCCGTTTGAGCAATCGATATTAAATCAGCGCTTACTACAGATGCTTGAATCGCCACAGCGCGAATATTGGCAACACAATGGCTTGCGCTATGCACAAAACGGTGACCTGTATCAAATGCCTGAGGCCGCAATGGACCAGATTGAACATTGGTCGACCGAGAGGCAGCAAGCGGATGCTGCAAACGTACATTGCCAAATCGATAACCACGAAAACCTACCCATTAATATGTACCTTCGGCCGGATATTCGCCACGCTCTGCCTGAGAAATCAAGCCTGTCAACCATTCTTCATATCAATGGAGAAAGTGTCCGAAAGGCACCAGGGCGACGTACGGTAAAGACGGCAATTGGTGGCAAACAGTATTTTCTCAAGGCCCATTTTGGTGTCGGTTGGGCGGAAATCTTTAAAAATCTGTCCTATCTGCGACTCCCGGTATTGGGTGCCAGAAATGAATGGCACGGTATTCATCACTTAAAACGTATCGGCGTCGATACCCTCACTGCCGCAGGTTATGGTATCACCGGTTTGAATCCCGCCAGGCGCCAATCTTTTATGTTGACCGAGGACTTGACAGATACTATTAGCCTGGAGGATTTTTGCCGTCAAAACTGGGTTGGCAAGCAGCTCAGGGGCCAGGACCTGGTGTTCAAACGCTCATTGATTAACCGCCTCGCGGATATTGCCCATGCGATTCACAGCAACGGGGCAAACCACAGGGACTTTTATCTATGCCATTTCCTGCTTTCCTGTGCGGACATGGGCAACTCCAACACTCCGAGGGTATTCTTGATTGACCTGCATCGCATGCAAATACGTCGCAGCACGCCTAAACGATGGTCCATCAAGGACATCGCCGGTCTTTATTATTCGAGCATGGACATGGGACTTAGCCAGCGCGATCTGTTTCGGTTTATGCGCCGTTACCGGCGTAATTCCTTGCGCCAGATTATTGGTACAGAGCGTTTGTTCTGGGCTCGTGTTAGACGGCGGGCAGTAAATTTATACCACACAGAACAACGCAAATCGGCACAGTTAGCTACATCTTCTGTTACCGTCAACCCGGCATAAATTTTTGCAACAAGATTCCGTTCTGGAGCGCTATCGTAACCTGCATATCGAACTGGCCCCGGGGCGGGATCGTTTACTGCCTGTTTGTCGCAACCCCAACTCGGTGTTTTGCGACCCTGACGTGCAGATCCTGAAACACGATCACGCCACCAGTGTTGTCAGGAAGACGATCGAAAAAGATGATTTTGTCATTAAACAATACCATTTGCGTAATCCCGGCTATGCCTTAAAGCGCAGTGTGCGTCGCTCAAGAGCACGCCATTGCTGGAATATGGCAACCAAGCTGCTGCAGTTGGGGATCGCCACGGCACAACCAATAGCCATTGTGGAAGAGCGTTTTGGCCTGTTGCGTCGTCGCAGCTGGTTATTGTCGGAATGGTTGGACGGCGATATCTGCAGTGCTTACCTGCTCCGGCATGGCCTGACTGAAACGACCCGGCCGGTTTGTCAGGCGCTGTTGAACCTGTTGCATCAACTGCGGCAACACAGCATTGCCCACGGCGATCTTAAAGCCAGCAATATCCTTTTGACCCCCACCGGTCCGGCCCTGATTGATCTCGATGGTACCCGTATGTACCGACCCGACTCACCTCGCTGGCGTTATGCCCGGCAACGAGATTTGCGCAGATTCTTGCGCAATTGGGAACAACAGCCTGAACTTCTGCAGTTTTTCACACAGCGCCTGATTGACCAGGAGGCTGTTCCAGGTAGCCTTCCAGGAGCCCGTCCGAAAACAGGTTCCTCATGAGGTGGTCCGGTGCGGTGTCAGGCAAGGCCTACTTGTGGCAGGCCTGCCAGCGCTTCTTCTTCCTGATCACGGTCAAAAGTATGATCCTTAAGCTGGTCGCCCAGGTAATCGGTGTAGGCCTGCATATCAAAGTTACCGTGGCCACTGAGATTGAAGAGGATCGTCTGGCCCTTGCCTTCTTCTTTGCAACGTAGTGCTTCGTCAATCGCTGCCCTGATGGCATGAGTTGACTCTGGGGCCGGTATAATCCCTTCGGC
The DNA here is from genome assembly GCA_011052285.1 of Gammaproteobacteria bacterium. Lineage (GTDB taxonomy): Bacteria > Pseudomonadota > Gammaproteobacteria > Arenicellales > DRJH01 > DRJH01. The sequence continues at coordinate 5,329 of DRJH01000074.1, read as the reverse complement.
GCGGGCAAATTGGATGCCCGCATCAAAGCAGCCCAGCTGATGAAAGGCCCGTGCCTCGACAAGTCCAAGATCGACCACCTTGCTGACCAGCGGAGCCATGCCATGATAGCGCAGGCCACCGGCATGGATACCCGGTGGTACAAAGGTGGAGCCCAGGGTGTGCATCTTCACCAATGGCGTCATATGACCGGTGTCGCCAAAATCGTAGGTGTATTTTCCCTGGGTCAAGCTTGGGCAACTGGCCGGTTCGGCGGCAATAAACTGGTATTGTTTGCCGCCACGTAGCTGTTGGCCCAGGAAAGGGAAGGCCAGTCCGGCAAAATTACTACCGCCACCGGTACAGGCAATAATAATATCCGGTGAATCCCCTGCAATTTCCATCTGTTGCATGGCTTCCTGGCCAATCACGGTCTGATGCAGGAGCACGTGATTGAGTACACTGCCGAGTGCATATTTGGTGTCATCCCGCTGTGCAGCCATTTCCACAGCCTCACTGATGGCGATGCCGAGGCTGCCGGTACTGTCCGGGTGTTCGGCCAGAATACTGCGACCCACCTCGGTTAGCTCGCTGGGACTGGCATGACACCTGGCCCCGAAGGTTTCCATAAAAGCACGACGATAGGGTTTTTGTTGGTAGCTGACCTTGACCATAAACACCTCAACGTCAAGATCATAAAAAGAGCCAGCGAGTGACAGCGCAGAGCCCCATTGGCCGGCACCGGTTTCCGTTACCAGGTTTTTGACCCCTTCGGCCTTGGAATAAAATGCCTGGGGGATAGCGGTATTCGGTTTGTGGCTGCCGGAGGGGCTGCCACCTTCATATTTATAGTAGATTTTGGCAGGTGTATCGAGCACATTCTCTAATCTTCGGGCCCGGTATAAGGGGGAGGGGCGCCATTGCTGATAGATCTCTCGTACCGGCTCAGGGATTTCGATTTCCCGTTCTGCACTGACCTCCTGCATAATGACGGCCATCGGGAACAATGGTGCCAGGGCCTCGGGACCGATCGGCTCTCCGGTTCCTGGATGCAATACCGGATCCGGTGGCACAGGCAGATCGGCAACAATGTTGTACCAGAATTTCGGCGTCTGGTTCGTCGGTAAGACATATCGTGTTGTATCAGTCATGAAGAGGTATCTCTGAAGGTTATTTTCTGTCCCATCAAGTTCTTGCAATCTATTGCCGCGCCAATGATACCGACAAAGTAAAGTATAAAAAAGGGGTCAGAGCCCTTTTTATCTATTATAATATTGATATCTATGGAATTTTATTTAAAAAAGGGTTCTGACCCCTTTTTTTCTTAAGGAGAATACGATGCGATTGTTACACACTATGCTGCGGGTAGGCGACCTGGACCGTGCCATCGACTTTTACACCGGTGCTCTGGGTATGACCCTGTTGCATCGCCAGGACTATCCTGGAGGACGTTTTACCCTTGCCTTTGTCGGCTATGGCCCTGAAGCCTCCGAGGCCGTTATTGAACTCACCTGGAACTGGGATACTGATCATTATCAGATTGGTGACGGCTTTGGCCATCTGGCTATCGGTGTCAGCGATATTCAGCAATCTTGCGACGCGATTCGTGCTGCTGGCGGCCTGATCAGTCGTGAACCAGGACCGATGAAACACGGTACCACGGTGATCGCCTTTGTCAGGGATCCGGACGGTTATGCCATTGAACTGATCGAGCGTAAAGACGCATAAGCAAATGGCTCGACTCGGCACATGACAGAGCCCCGGATTCACTGGATCGACAGCCATTGCCATCTTGATCTGGCCGTGTTTGATCTTGACCGCGCACTGGTGCTGAAACGTGCTCAAGCGCTGGGGGTCAGACAGCTGGTCATCCCGGCGGTTACTCGTCGTGGCTGGTCGCAGCTACTGCACTGCTGCACCGCAAGCCCCGCGTTGTATCCCGCTCTGGGTTTACATCCCATGTTTCAGGATGAACATACCAAAGAAGACCTCATTGCTCTGGAGCGGGCACTGGATGACCCTACCGTGATCGCGGTCGGCGAAATCGGACTGGATTTTCATAAACCTGTTCCGGATCGGAGCACCCAGCAAGATTTTTTTCGTTGTCAATTGGCAATTGCGCATCAAGCCTCATTACCGGTACTACTGCATGTACGCAAGGCTCATGATGTAGCATTGAGCATACTGCGCCAGGCCGATGTTTGTGGGGGTATTGTGCATGCTTTCAATGGTAGTTTGCAGCAGGCGCGACAATATAATGATCTGGGCTTCAAACTTGGCTTTGGCGGCATGCTGAGCCTGCCGCAGTCACGCAAATTGCAGCGACTGGTGCGGGATCTGCCCTTAGCAACGTTGGTTCTGGAAACCGATGCCCCCGATCTGTCCGGCTTCGGTCATCAAGATCAGCGCAACAGCCCGGAATTTCTACCTGAATACGGTCGTTGTCTGGCCCAGCTGCGTGGTCTCGAGCCTGCTGCACTGGCCGATATTGTGTGCAGTAATACCTGTGATGTGCTCCGACTTCACTGAACCATACTCCACTATCCAGCAGCCAGCCAGTGACCCTTGGCAGCAGCGTTTTGGTGGTATTTCCCGTCTCTATGGTGAGGCAGCCATAGCCCGCCTTAAGGCCCTGCATGTCTGCGTTATCGGTCTCGGTGGAGTTGGCTCTTGGGCGGTCGAAGGCTTGGCTCGCAGCGGCATAGGTAGACTGACGTTGGTCGATTACGACACGGTGGAAGCCAGCAATATCAATCGACAGCTGCCAGCCTTGTTGAGTACCGAAGGGCAGAAAAAAGCAACGCTGCTGCAAGCCAGAGTCCGGGATATCAATCCTGATTGTAGTGTTGAGGTCATTGATGATTTTCTCACCCAACGTAACCTTGCAGAGATCATTACTAACGATCGTCAGTATGACCACATCATCGATGCCATCGACAGTATCCGGGTTAAGGCAGCACTGATTGCCCACAGCCGACGACTGAAAATCCGTATCATTACCACCGGTGGTGCCGGTGGCCAGGTTGACCCCACCAAAATACAGGTCAGGGACTTGAGTCGGACCTGGAATGACCCGCTGGCCGCCAAAGTCCGCAAACTGCTGCGCGCCAACTACGGCTTCAGCAAAAACCTGCGCCGTTATTTTGTAGTAGATTGTGTTTTTTCAACGGAACAGCTGCGCTATCCGCAAGCGGATGGCCATATTGATTATTGCAAGCCGGGTATCAGCGGCCTGTCTCTGGATTGTCGACTGGGCTACGGTGCGGCGAGTTATGTGACCGCAGTATTCGGCTTCGTGGCCGTGGCAAAAGTACTGGAGCGGACGCTGGAGTCCAGGCAATGCATGGATTAGGGCTGCACCGCCGCCAATACCACCACCCTTGTGGCGTCCTCCCGCCAGGGCCTGCAGCCTTGAGTGGGTGGTGGCCCATGGCGATGGTCCAGCGAGCTGATTTTCCAAAAGCATCTGGCAGATAATCCTTGACCGTGTAGGGAAACATCGTATCTAGGAGGCTGTCCGAGACAGCGTCCACTATAGAGTGAAAATACCCGATATTGCCATTTTGGATCGGTGGTGGAATCAGCTCCCTCGGGGTAAATCACATCACCAAGCATCAGCAGCGCATTTGTTCGTTGTGATCGGGTTCGTAGATTTCTGCAACCAGTGGTGACATTACCGGGGGCCCCGGTGGTACTTCCACTACCTTAATATTTGCCTGCAGGCGCTTTGCCACCGGTTGTAACAGTTTGTGCACCTGACGAGCGATATTTAGAAACATGTTGTTAACCTGCAGGCGGCTCCAGTCCTTCATTCAAGATATTCATGTAGGATGCATACAGATACAGGCGATTACGCTGACGCCCAGTGATTTCCTTCACAATATTCATTTCCTCCAGTTTCCGCAGACTCTTGTTAACTGCGGGATGGGTAAGCTCCAAGGCCTTACAGGCTGCCGTAATAGAGATGATCGGTCGTTGTTGCAGTAAATCGTGTACACGCAAAGCGGTACCGGCAATCTTGCCCTGCTCCTGAATTCTCCGCCGATCTTCATCAAACAAGACCCAGATATTTTGCGCCGCATCTGTCGCCTCCGTCGCGGTCTCCGTAACACCGATTAGAAAGAACCGCAACCAGCCTTCCCAGTCACCGTCGATGCGTACCCGTTGCAGGTGGTCATAGTACTCTGTGCGGTGAATTTTGAAATACAGGCTGAGATAAAGGGATGGTTCACGAAGCACCTTATCATGACAAAGCAATAGCGTGATCAGCATGCGCCCCAGGCGGCCATTGCCATCGAGGAATGGATGAATGGTCTCGAATTGCACGTGGGCAAGCGCCGCCTTGATGAGTGACGGCATGGGTTCCGGTTCATCGTGCAGAAAATGTTCAAAGGGCCCCAGGCAATCCATCAACCGTTCCGGCGGCGGTGGTACGAACACGGCATTACCGGGACGGGTACCTCCGAGCCAGTTCTGGCTGCGGCGGAACTCTCCCGGCGTTTTGTCGGCCCCGCGACCCTGGGCCAGCAGGATGCCGTGGATTTCCCTGAGCAAGCGAAGACTCAAGGGGAAACCCTCCTGCAATCGAGCCAGCCCGTGGGTCAACGCGGCGACGTAGCTGGATACTTCCTCAACATCATCCAGCGGCACACCGGGTGTTTCTTCGAGTTCATAGAGCAACAGGTCGGAAAGAGACGACTGGGTACCCTCGATCTGGGAAGACAGGACAGCTTCTTTGCGAACATACTGGTACAAGAGCTGATTGAGAAATTGGCCAGAATTCGGCCAGAACTGACCAATACCATCCAGTCGGCCCAGAGCCCGGTTGGCCTGATCCATCCGTTGCAGTAATTCGGTATCCAGGGCCAGGGGTGGGTCCGCTGGCAGTGGTGCAGGTAAATAGGCTTTATAACTCTCACCTGCTACCGTTTGTGTCACGTATTCCCCCGCCTTGCGTTTCATAATTCTCCAGGCACTTGCGCGTTATGTAAGGATCCTTTCATTAAGGCAGTAGTTAGCCCACAGAATGAAACGATAACGCCGCATCGATTAATAAGAAAGCCTGTTCTACCCCTTTTTTCCCTAGTTATCGGCTCAGATAGGCCGTCGTGATCTGCTCACGTTCATGACCAAGTTCCCGGCTAATTGTAAGCCGAGCATCACGATCCAGCTCGCGCTGTTCCGGTGGCAGCGCCTTTGAATCCGGCCCGCCGATGGCCGGACATCCCAACCGGTCAGCTCCTCGTAACGGTTCTGGGCATAGGTATGACGCAGCTCGGCTTTCTGATTGCTGTAGAAAACAGATTCTTTCGGTTCTTGTTGTTGGTTATGTCGCCAGTGCGGTGTAGCACG
>DRJH01000073.1 GCA_011052285.1 Gammaproteobacteria bacterium | reverse complement strand
CATGGTTGAGGCAACCCAGACGCATGCCCACCACTAAAATCACCGGCAACTGCAGCTTCACCGCAAGGTCCGCAACCGTATCCGTCTCATTCAGGGGCACTTGCCAACCACCGACGCCCTCAACCACCAGATACTCATTGTGGTCGTACAGATACTGTGCCCGACTTACAATCGGCTCCAGTGCAATCTCATTACCTTGCAGGCGCGCCGCGAGATGCGGAGCAATGGGTTCCGGAAAAGCATACGGGTTGATGCTGGCGTAGTCCTGGTTGATACCGACAGCCTGCAATAATTGCAGGGCATCGGTATTGCGTAATCCTGCCTGCGTCCGCTCACAGCCGCTGGCGACAGGCTTCATCGCTGCAACCCGGGCACCGGTGGCCTTCAATGCGTTCACCAGCGCAACAGCAAAACAGGTTTTTCCCACCCCGGTATCCGTTCCGGTAATAAACCAACCGGGCATCAGACTTCAGGCACCGCGACTTGAACCGAAGACACGTGGTCACTCTCCTGCTCAGCCGTGGCATAACCAAACACCACTTCGAACGTTGCCGGTAAGCGACCGTCAGGATTCCGATATTCTTGATATGCCTGCTGCAGGAGCCGATAGCGGTTTTTACCACAGAGTCCTCGCCGTCGATCGCGCGCCGCATTGACAGCGCCCAAGCCCTTGAGATCGACAAACAATCCACCCAACGTAGTGTAAGTCAGGGTATATCGATCCGCATCCACTACCGGTAGTGCCAGCCCACATTGCAGCAGGATATCACCCAGGTCGTGCATATCGATAAAATGGCTGACATGGGGCTGGCCAGGATCCGCCAGTTGCCAGGCAATACGCAGCTCTTTTAGCGTATCGGTTGCAAATGTAGTCAGCAGACAAACGCCATTGACCGCCAGAACCCGACTGATTTCCCGGCATACAGACTCGGCATCACACCATTGCAGCATCAAATTGGAGATCACCAGATCAAGGCTATGGTCACGAAATGGCAGGCGCTCGGCATCGGCCGTGACCACAGGTCGCCGCCGTCGCCAGGAGCGTATCGCAGCACGCCGTGCCATGGCCGGGGCCAGATCCAGCCCAAAAACTTGTGCCGCAGGATAGCATTTTTCCAATGCCCGCATACACATACCGGTGCCACAGCCAAGATCCAATATCCGGGTGGGTGTGATTTTTAGCAGATCAAGTCGTTTCAACAGCTGCTGTCCGATCCGCTGTTGCAATACTGCGACACCATCATAGCTGTCCACCGCCCGGTTAAAAGCTCGGCGAATTTGTCGGCGATCCAGTGCCATAAAGATCAAACCCAGCCACGGCAAATGGCGGCAGCAAATTGCTGTGGCTGTTCAATAAACGGCATATGACCCAAGTGGGGAAAAGAAATGTATTCGCCAGCAGGTAAGTGATCCACCAGGTAGCGGGCCGCAGCTACGGAACAAACCCGATCCCGGCTACCCTGCAATACCCTAACCGGCATCGGGATCGATGACAATAGTGGCCGCAAGTCCAGGTTTTTGAGCATTTCAATACCCGATGACAATGTGAAATCTGCCGGTATTCCCCGCTCCAGCAATGCCCGACCTACGTGGGCAGCCAAGGCCCGTTGTCCCCGGCTGTTTCCCAACTGCAAGTGGAGAAAACGCTGGATTCCATTACGGTAATCACTGAAATTTTCTGCAAATGTTTGCAAAACCGGCGCATCAATCCCATACTTCCAAGTTGAGTCATTAACGAATTTCGGTGTCACTCCCACCAGCACCAGTGCAGGGGGTAACGGCCCCACGCCCTGTGCGACCATGCTGGCAACCGCCTGCAGCAACACCATGCCACCGAGCGACCAACCCAACCAGATCCGGTCTCTTGGCGCACCTGCGATAAACCAGTCTGCCAGAACCTGTAATGAATCCACAGCTGAAGATTCCTGCATTTTGCCATGGCCCGGCAAGTCGGGGGCCATAACCCGGTTTTGCCAGGTTTGTGGCCAGTGCAAATCGCTCCAGACCGCGGCATTCATCGCCCAACCGTGGAGTAGCACAAGACCGTTATTGGTCATGCCATGAACCCGAAGCCATCCACCAATGCCGAAACCAACTGCTGGACCTGGGGCAAATCCATCGCGGCGGTCAATGTAATACGCAGGCGCGCACTGCCTGCAGCCACGGTCGGTGGACGAATAGCAGCCACCAGAAAACCACGCTCCCATAATCGTTGCCAAATTGCCAATACCGATGCCGAATCACCGACCAGCAAAGGCTGAATCGGGGTAGCCGAGGGCATCAGCGGCAAACCCGCCGTCACGGCCCGGTGTCTGAACTCCTGTGCCAATTCGAGTACTTTTTGTCGCCTCCAGGATTCTTTCTGTAGCACGATCAGAGCAGCACTGACCGTGGCCGCCTGTGCCGGGGGTAAAGCTGTGGTGTAGATATAGCTGCGCCCAAATTGGATGAGTCCGTCAATAATGTCGCGATCTGCAGCGACAAAGGCACCACCAACACCGCAGGCCTTACCCAATGTTCCCATCATAATCACAGAACCAGCTGGCAATATCCCGGCAGCAGCCAAGGCACCACGCCCCTGTCCCAGAACCCCAAAACCATGTGCTTCATCCACATACAGCAAAGCCGGATAACGATCAGCCAGTTGCTGCAATTCATGCAAGGGGGCAACATCTCCATCCATGCTGAATACCGCATCCGTAGCAATCATTCGGCCCGACCTGGAGGTAGTGATCTCTAACATGGCCTCCAGATTGATGACATCCACATGGCGATAACGTTGTGATCGGGCGCCGGCCAATCGTACTGCATCAAGCAAAGAGGCATGATTCAGTCGGTCTGCCAATACCACATCATGGCGGCTGGCCAAGGTCGAAATAACCGCCAGATTGGCCATGTAACCGGAACTGAACAACAAGGCCCGCTCGGCGCCCACAAAGGCTGCCAAGCGCTCTTCGACCTGCTGGTGTTGTACAAAATGCCCGGTCAACAGATGCGAACCACCCGAACCGACGCCGCTTTCACGCACGGTTTGTACGGATGCTGCAATCAAATCCGGATGTTGCGTAAGCCCCAGATAATCATTGCTACAACAGTTCAGTAACCGTTGGCCCTCGACGACCACCCACGGCCCGTCGACTGTGGTGACGCAGCGGCGCTGGCGCAATAGCGATTGCTGTTGACGTTTGATCAGGCGGGACTGGAGGCGAGTGCGCATCGACTCAACCATGAGGATAGATCAGACCGCCTTGGCGATGTGGGTCGTGTCTTGACTTTGCAAGTGATGGTGGGTTTTCAGACCCAGTTTTGTAAATAACACCCGGTCCCGTTGTACCGAGGCATTAGCGGTCGTCAGTAAGTGGTCACCATAGAATACCGCATTGGCCCCGGCCAGAAAACACAAGGCCTGTAATTCATCCTCCATGTCCTCGCGACCCGCAGAAAGCCGAATTCTTGAAGCCGGCATCAAGATCCGGGCCACCGCGATGGTCCGCACCAAGGCAAGCCCATCCACATCATCAGCTCCCTCAAGCGGTGTCCCGGCCACCCGCACCAACCGATTTATCGGTACGCTCTCCGGGTGCGGTTGCAAGCCGGCCAGGGTCTGCAGCATGGCGGCACGATCCTGTTCTGTCTCCCCCATGCCAACAATGCCGCCACTACAAACCTTAAGGCCCGAATCCCGTACTACCTGCAGCGTATCCAGCCGGTCCTGAAAGGTTCGGGTAGAAATGATTTCCGGATAATATTCTGCAGAAGTATCGATATTGTGATTGTAGTAATCAAGACCCGCAGCACGCAGTTGCCGGGCCTGTTCTGCATTTAACATGCCGGCAGTGAGGCAGGTCTCCATACCCAGTGCTCTGACCGCTTCGACCATGGCCAGCAAGGCCTGGATATCACGGGCCCTGGGGCTGCGCCAAGCCGCACCCATACAAAAGCGACCTGCCCCGTCCTGTTGAGCCTGGCGTGCCGCAGCCACCACCTGATCCAGTGGCAGCAGTGCATGCTCCTCAACTTCCGAGCCGTGGCGGATGCTCTGGGGACAATAGGCACAATCTTCGGAACAGCGTCCGGTCTTGATGCTCAACAAAGTGGCTAACTGCAGGTCATTGGCATCAAAGTGTTGTCGGTGCACCGTTTGTGCGCGATAAAGCAGATCTGCAAAGGGCAAATGGAACAGTGTTAAGACTTCATCGGGCTGCCAGTCGTAACGAAGGATATTGGACTTCATGGGCATGCTGTGTTAAACCGATTCGTTATGAATGATCGGAAGTGTACGTCCTGCCCAGTCGCTGTCAACTTATTTTGATCAAACAGGTTGACAGCGGTTTCTCGCATTGGCGGCTACCCGTCAGCTGTTTATTATGTGACAGCACCCGATTGCCGCTTGCCGCATTTTTTTGTGAGGATTGTCGCCAAGAGCTGCCCCGGGTCGACTCTGCCTGTACTCGTTGTGCCAGGCCCATATCTGACATGACTCATGGCTCACTACTATGTGGTCACTGCCAGTATCAAGCACCTCCCATTACTCGCTGTATCGCAGCATTTCGTTACCAAGAGCCTATCGCAAAACTGATTCAGTTGGCAAAATACCGCTCCAGACTGGATATATTAACCGGCCTTGGCTTGCAACTTGCTGAAGTCATCATCCAACACCAACATGCTGTCGAGTGTTCTCCTGGTGAAAATGAGTGCTTGTGGCCACAAGCATTGATACCGGTGCCGCTGCATTACCGAAGACTTTGCTATCGCGGTTACAACCAGTCGGTGGAACTGGCCAGGGTGCTATCACGACAATTGAATCTGCCACTGCTGCGCCACAGCAGTCGTCGCATCCGCCCAACCACTACACAAACCCGACTGGATACCCGGCAACGTCGAAACAATATCCGTCACGCCTTTCGAGTCAACAGTAAGCGCCCTCTCAAACATGTTGCCATCATCGACGACGTCATGACCAGCGGTCAAACCGTATATGAACTTGCCAAAACCTTACGCAATAGTGGAGTCCACAGGGTTGATGCCTGGGTTCTGGCCCGTGCGTACGATCACACAGAACCCTGATGTGTGGATCGGAACGTGTCGATGATGCGCATTTGAGAAAAACGGCATGACATCATCTGCTGTCGTTACAATTAACCCATCATGAAAAAAGCTTCTACAGTCTCGGTCCAAAGTAACGGTATTTCCCCACAACTGTGGCGCTCGCTGTACTACTTCAATCTCTATCGGATGGTGTTGGCCGGGGTCCTGTTGACTGTGGTAAGCCTACGCACTGAAAACACCATACTCGGCGGAGAATGGCCGCAATTATTTCTGGCCTCGGCCGTCAGTATGGCACTGATGTCGGTGATGAATTTACTCACTATCAGCCTCGGCAAGCCGGATTTTACGATCCAGGCAAGATTACAATTTATGATGGATCTGTTGTTGCTGGTATTGCTCATGCATTCCAGTGGTGGCATCAGCAGCGGTATCGGACTGCTACTGGTGGTATCAGTAGCGGGCAGTGGAGTGGTTCACAACGGCAGACAAGCCCTGTTTTTTGCTGCCGTGGCTTCGCTGCTGGTTTTACTCGAACAAACCCTGCGTAGTCTGCAAGGCCTATCCGGCCCACAAGGTTTTACAGCGGTCGGCTTGATGGGTGTGGCCTTATTCGCTACTGCACTGGCAATTTATGGCCTGGCGGAACGCAGCCGCTCCTCTGCCAAGCTGGCCCAGCAACGAGCGCTGGATCTTGCAGAATTACGCGACATCAATGAACTGGTCATTGAGCATCTGGATACCGGAGTACTCATCCTTGATCACCGGCACAATATACACAATCTTAACCGACAGGCTCGCGAGCTGTTACAGGTGCAGACACCTGTAGCAAGATTATTACCACTGCGACAGGTGAATCTCCCGCTCGCCGATGCGCTGGATGCGATCAAGTCCGGGGCTAGTCTGGAGCCGATCTTGCGACTACAACCTCAAGGCAGGCCGGTAGCAATCCGGCGCCTGAACACCTCATTTGGACCGCTGGTTTTTCTCGATGATGTCGATATGGCGCATACCCGTGCTCAACAAATGAAACTGGCTGGCCTGGGTCGTTTGAGTGCCGCCATTGCTCATGAAATTCGCAATCCTCTGTCGGCAATAACTCATGCCGCTGAGCTACTGGCTGAAAATGAAGCCGCTTCACAACAGGACCAACGCCTGGTCAGTATCATCCGGGAGCAATCGGATCGTATTGATCACATTATTGAATCCGTGTTATTTCTTGGCCGTCAACAACACCCCCAGCAGACCGAGATCGCACTGGCCACCTGGTTGCGGCGTTTCGCTGCGACTTTCTGCGACAACAAACGGTTACCAAGACCGGCACTGCAAATCATCGGCCAGAATAGGTGTATTCAATTCAATAGCGAACACCTGCGCCAGATCATACTTAACCTGTGTAATAACGCCCTGATGCACGGGATACAAAGGCAAGCTGACGAAGCCATAATTATCCTGGAAATCTCCAAAGACCAGGCTTCCTCCGCACCCCGACTCACCGTTAGCAATCCCGGCAATCGACTGCCACCCAATACCGTTGAACATTTATTTGAACCCTTTTTTACCACCCACCGCAAGGGTACAGGACTTGGCCTGTACCTGTGCCGTGAGCTCTGTGAAGCCAATGCAGCCAGCCTGCGCTATCTCGATTCGGCTGACGACCTGGTTCATTTTCGTATTCAATTTCCCCTTACCCAACCCTCCACAAGTACCCTGGAGTCACCAACATGAAGACACTACCCATACTGTTCGTCGATGATGAACCCGAAATCTGTGAGTTGGCAATGATTTCGATCCGGCGGATGGATTTACCCTGCCGTACTGTCGGTTCACTGGCAGCGGCCAGAGTGGCCCTCCAAGAACAGGGTTTCAGTCTCTGTCTGACCGACATGCGACTAACCGATGGTAGTGGTATCGACCTGGTGCGTGAGATACAACAGCTTTATCCCAACATGCCGGTTGCCGTGATTACTGCACATGGCAACGTACAGTCCGCTGTCGCCGCTCTTAAAGCCGGCGCCTTCGATTTTGTCGCCAAACCATTGCATCTTGACCGCCTGCGCAAGCTGGTTCGTGCGGCACTGTCTCTACCACAGCCCCAAGCCCAACAGCGGCAGCAAGACACGGTCCGGATCCTTGGCAATTCAGCACTTATTCATCACGTGCGTGATTTGATTCGACGCTTAGCACGCAGCCAGGCAGCCATTTATATCAGTGGTGCATCCGGTACCGGAAAAGAGCTGGCTGCACGCCTGATTCATGCCCAAAGTGCCCGGCACAGTGGCCCTTTTATCCCGGTGAACTGTGGGGCCATCCCTGCCGAATTGATGGAAAGTGAATTTTTCGGGCACAAACGTGGCAGCTTCACCGGCGCTACTGAGAATAAACAAGGCCTGATTCAGGCCGCAGAAGGCGGAACCCTGTTTCTCGATGAAGTCGCCGATCTGCCTTTAACCATGCAGGTCAAGCTACTGCGTACGCTGCAGGAAAATACCATCAGGCCGGTAGGTGCGGCCACCGAGTCAGCCATCGATGTGCGGTTTCTGTGTGCCACACACGCCAATCTGGCCACCCTGGTCCAACAAGGTTTATTCCGTGAAGACCTGTTTTATCGGCTCAATGTTATTGAACTGCATATGCCTTCGTTATCTGAGCACCAGGAAGACATCCCCGAACTCGCGCATCATCTATTGCAGAAAGTGGCAAGCCGACAACATGTTCTCGCCCCCACCCTCACCGTACCCGCGCTGCAGGGCCTGCAGCAGCATACATTTCCTGGTAACGTGCGAGAACTGGAAAATATCATCGAGCGTGCACTGGCCCTGTGTGATGGTAAGTCGATAACGCTTCAGGACTTGAGCTTTCAATCTACACCGGGCGAGCCTCGCTCATCCTATGTGCCCGGCTCCGGAACATTGGAAAATTATCTACAGTGCATTGAGCGCAAAGCATTCGAAGACGCATTGCACATGGCAAGTGGTAACAAAACCGCAGCCGCCGCACTGCTGGGTATGAGCTTCCGGGCCTTTCGCTATAGGCTGGAGAAATTGCAGTCAACCACAAGCCAGGAGCCTGTCCGAGAAAGCTGACATATTTTTTCACCGATTGACAAATATTGTCAGTCGTATTGAGAGCAGGGTCACAACCTTGGCGATTGCAGCCCGGCTATCAACGCAACACAACAGAGAATAGAGGCTACCGAATGTTTTGCCATAAATGACATAACACAATGTTATTTAACGAATAATAAATTATACTCTACTTTTTTCCCGCATAGAAAAAGATTGCTGAAGTTTGTTCTTGAGGCAGGCATTGTATTTTGGCATAAATAATGCAGCGCAGTTCATTGAAGCGAAGTAGTACTGTGAAGCCAGGTAGTTCAGTGAAGCCAAGTAGTTCAGTGAAGAAAGTAGTCGCTTGCGATCCATCGTATCCAAATGGCTTTTTTGCCCAATCAACAACGTTATCTAAGCAACCGGAGTTTAATATGAAACGTCAACAAGGTTTTACCTTAATCGAACTGATGATCGTAGTGGCGATTATCGGTATTCTGGCTGCCATAGCCATCCCCGCCTACCAGGACTACACCATTCGAGCCAAGGTTTCTGAAGGTTTGAACTTGAGCGCAGCCGCAAAAACCGGCATTGCCGAATACTATAATGCCCAAGGCGTGTTCCCTGACAGCAATACCCAGGCAGGCGTTGCCTCGGCAGGTTCAATCGTCGGTACCTACACATCCAGTGTGGCGGTGGGAAATGCAGATGGTAAGGTTACGGTTACCTATAATAGTACCGAGTCGAAAATTGCTACCAAGACGATCATTCTTGCCGCTAGTACGGCCAATGCAGGCAGTATCACCTGGACATGCACAGGCGGTAGCCTGCAGAGCCAATATCGTCCACCGAATTGCCGTTCATAAACCGTATTGACTTCGCCACCGTAGAACGTGGCATAATGAGAAGCCCCATATTTTCTTATGGGGCTTTTTTATGTGCTGCCACGATGCGCCATCGGATGCCTGGAGTCAGCCGTCCATTCGCTACCTGTCATCCACTTGGCAACACCATAAAGTGGTCAATTGCCGGGTGAAGGCGACCTGGTCTTGCCACGATCATGACCATCACCCACAGTAATAATGAACCACGAACCTTTGCACAAACCATTACATACTGACAGGCCAGCGCACCCTGACAAAGCCTTTGTGCTGTGCATCGCTATCACCTTTATCCTGTTACTCGGCGCTACAATCCTGGCGTACTGGCCCGGCTTGAGCGGTGGCTTTCAGCTTGATGATGCGGTCAACCTGGCGCAGTTGCGTAAATATCCCGAGTCTCCACTCTGGCAGCGCATTCTGGCCATTGTCCTCTCCGGGCCTGTTCACCCGGTTGGCCGCCCCTTATCAATATTCAGTTTTTTTCTAAACGATATCAGCTGGCCCAGCAACGCCCGCCCCTTCCTTTACACCAACCTGATGTTGCATCTACTCAATGGGGTACTGTTTTTCAGCAGCGCCCGACTGCTGAGTCGTCTGTGGATGAAGCGTCGTAGTAGTGAACTTGCAGCACTTCTGGCCACCGGTTTGTGGCTATTGCACCCCTATAACGTCTCCACCGTATTGTATGCGGTGCAACGCATGACCGAACTCTCGGCACTCTTCATCCTGCTGAGCCTGTTTTGTTACCTATACGCACGCACCCTCCTGTACACAAAACCGGGCCTGGGCTACAGCACAATGACAGCAGCTGTGGTGCTGGGCACCGCACTGGGGATCCTGGCCAAGGAAAATGCCGCACTGATCCCGTTGCTGCTGCTGATTACTGAATTTATTCTTGTGGGCCCGCGCCTGCCGGCTCCCGCCACCCGTTTGTGGAAGATTTGGCGGTTATTATTCCTGATTTTACCCAGCATTTTGCTGCTGTCCTGGCTTTGGCTGTATGTCCCTTTATTTCAAAATAGCTACGGCATCAGAGGTTTCAACCTATCGGAACGTTTGCTCACGGAAGCCAGGGTTATTTTTTCCTATCTCTACCACCTACTTCTCCCACACCGGGTCGGCACGGGCCTTTTTCATGATGATTACCTTATCTCACGAGGTCTTCTGCAGCCCCCGTCAACCTTACTCGCAATCATTGGGCTGTCCGGTATCACGCTATGGGCATGGCGCTATCGCCGACGCTGGGCCTGGCTGAGCTTCGGCTGGTTCTGGTTTCTCGCCGGCCATATGCTCGAAGCCGGCCCGATTGCTCTGGAGTTGTATTTCGAACATCGTAACTATCTACCCGCCACCGGCTTGCTGCTGGGCTTTGCCGGTACGGTATTCAGCCTGCGACCCGGTTTATATCGAATAGCCCGCATCGGCAGTGTCGGCCTGTTACTGTTATGGCTATTTTCTTTATGGCAGGCGACCTCACTATGGGGGCAACCCGTTGCCCGAGATCTGGTTTGGGCCAGTGAGCATCCCGATTCACAACGGGCCAGAGCCACCGTGTTACGCAGTTACCTGCGAATCGGCAACAAAACCCTGACCCTACAGGCGATCGATCAGGCTGCTGCGGATTTCCCGGATTCTGCGAACAACCAACTGCTGCGAATTCATATTCGCTGCCTGGTTAATGCCCCCATCAGCAAGCAACTGGCAACAACAGTCCTGAACAATCTGGCCCGTATCAAACCGGACCCTGCCCTGACGCCGACCCTGCGTTTACTTTATCCTCTGGCCCGGCAGTCCCGATGTCAGGGCCTGACCGGAGCCGATGTTTTGCAAATGGCCTGGACGATTTCCAATAATCCCACCATGGCAAGCTATCCTGATGTCGCCATCGACCTGCATATCTTCCTGTCCAACCAGCTTTTTTTACAGGGTCGTTTAGACCAGGCATTGCTACAACTTCAACAGGCCATTTCCTTAAATCCACGCTATGTGGAACTCTACCTGCTGCGAGCACAGATCCAACTGGCACGACGAAACTGGCCAGCTGTTGTACAATCCGTGGCTCTGGCCCGGAAGATGAGTGTCCACAGGCTCTTTCACCTGCCGATTCCCAATCCCAATATTGACAGCTGGGAACAATTCATTGCCCATGAAAACAAGTCCAACAAAACCTGAACTCAGTTTCATCATCCCCTGTCTCAATGAACAGGCGACCGTGCCGGGCCTGCTGCGCAGCTTGCGACAGTCCTACCCTGATGCACAGATATTGTTGGTTGACGATGGTTCAACCCCTCCTGTAACGGCCTGCACGGGGGTGCAAATTATTCGCCATCCCCAGCCACTGGGCAACGGTGCTGCCATCAAGGCGGGTGTTCGTGAAGCCGATGGCAAGTTATTGGTTTTTATGGATGCGGATGGGCAGCATGACCCAAACGACATCCAGGGCTTGCTGGACAAAATTGACCAAGGATTTGACATGGTTGTCGGAGCAAGACGACAAAGCAGTCATGCCGGCTGGCACCGACGCTGGGCGAATCATTTTTTCAATCGCCTGGCTTCCTATATGGTCGGCAAACCCATCGAAGATTTAACCTCCGGCTTTCGCGCTGCACGTGCGGAAGTTTTTCGCAAGTTTCTCTATTTACTACCCAATGGGTTTTCTTATCCGGCCACCAGCACCATTGCTTTTTTCCGTTGCGGCTATGCCGTGGCTTATCTACCCATTTCCGCCCTGCAACGTCACGGTCGCAGTAAAATTCGACTTTTTCACGATGGGACAAAATTTTTGCTGATTATTCTGCGCATTGGTACCCTGTTTTCACCGATGAGATTTTTCCTGCCGCTAAGTGGCCTGTTGTTCCTGACCGCCACCTTCTATCACAGTTACACGTATATCAACACCGGACGTTTTACCAATATGGGGATCGTCATCTATCTTTCTTCGCTCATTACCTTCATGTTCGGTATCCTCTCGGAGCAGATTTCCGCCCTGCATTACCGGTTTTCGGAAGATCGCCGGCGACACACAGACTATACCCCTATATTGACCACCCGCAGTATTGCAGAGCACCCTGAACATCAAGACTGATTCTTTGCTATTATAGTTGACGGATCAACCTATACGACACGACATCGTCACAGTAGCTGCAGTCGCCCCGGAAATACAAACCATCATGGCCACACCAAATTCCGTATTCTCTCTTACCGGCTTTGCCAGGCGACTGGTGGACGAACGAGTACTCGATGAGTCCCAGGTTACTCGGTTACAGGCGGATAGTTCGCTGCAGAGTAAATCCTTCTATCACCGTCTGATCGACAGCCAGCTTCTTGCGCCCGAACAATTAACACTTCTCGGCTCGGAGGAGTTCGGCGTACCGATTTTAGATGTTCGGGCTCTGAACTTACAAGAGGCTCCGGCATCACTGATTCCGATGCGCATGATCCAGGACAATTCGGTGCTGCCATTATACAGCCGTGGCACCAAGCTGTTTGTTGGGGTTGCAGACCCTGCTGATTCCAAAATCCTTGATGACATCAGATTTCAGACCGGTATGGGTGTGGAATCAATCTTGATCAATCCGGAACATCTCCGCAAAGCCATAGAAGTGGTCGGTGACCAGCAAAACAGCGCACTTTCAGATTTGGAAAATCTTGAAGAGCTCGATGATATCGACATGGCCGTGGATGAGCAGGAGTCTGCGGCCAGTCCTACGGATCACGAGGTCAATAATGACACGCCGGTGGTCCGCTTTGTCAACAAACTACTGCTTGATGCGATTCGCAAAGGTGCTTCGGATATCCATATCGAGCCATTCGAGCTATATACCCGTATCCGTATGCGCATTGATGGCATACTCAATGAAGTGGCACGACCGGCCAATGCGGTAACGCCCCGGATCGTCGCCCGCATCAAGATTCTGTCCCGGCTCGATATCGCAGAGCGCCGTGTTCCTCAGGATGGGCGTATGAAAATGCGTCTGACCAGAACACACTCCATCGATTTTCGTGTCAGCACGTTACCGACCCTGTTTGGTGAAAAAGTCGTTATTCGTATACTCGACGCTGCCCAGGCCAAGCTGGGTGTTGAGGCACTCGGCTTTGAAACCGCACAGGAAAAGGTATTTGTCGAGGCCATGCATCGGCCCTATGGCATGATTCTGGTTACCGGCCCTACCGGTAGTGGCAAAACTGTGACGCTGTACACCGCGCTGCAGGAACTGAACTCACCTGACTTGAATATCTGTAGCGTTGAAGATCCGGTGGAAATCAATGTCGAGGGTATTAATCAGGTGACGATCAATGAGCGAGCCAACCTGACCTTTGCCATTGCCCTGCGCGCCTTCTTGCGCCAGGACCCGGATATCGTCATGGTGGGGGAAATACGCGACCTGGAAACGGCAGAAATAGCCATTAAGGCCTCACAAACGGGTCATCTGGTCCTGTCTACATTGCATACCAATGACGCACCATCAACGTTGACTCGTTTATTGAACATGGGAATAGAACCCTTTAACGTTGCCTCATCGGTACATCTGATCATTGCCCAACGCCTGGTCCGCAAACTCTGTGAGCACTGCAAAGAAGTGGCCAATATTCCCGACAATGCCTTACTCAAAGCCGGTTTTTCAACAGAAGACCTGAACGATCTGACACTATTCAAGGCCGTCGGCTGCGACCAGTGCACCCGAGGTTATCGTGGTAGAACCGGTCTTTTCCAGGTTCTGCCCATTGGTGAGGAAATCTCCAACCTCATTATGCGGGGGGGCAACGAGACCGACGTTGAGGAGATTGCGCGACAACAAAATGTTCTGGATTTGCGGCAATCCGGCTTATTGAAAGCTAAAGCAGGCCTCACCTCTCTGGAAGAAATCGAGCGGGTAACCAATTCCTGATATGGCCACTGTCAGACGGGCAAAAAAACACACCACCTTCACCTGGGAGGGATTCGATAATAAGGGCAAAAAAACCAGCGGTGAAGCAGAAGGTAGTAGCATTGCCTATATCAAAGCCATTCTTCGTCGCCAGGGTGTTCGTCCCACCAAGGTACGAAAAAAACCCAAGCCACTACTGGCGTTCAAGAAAAAAGTCAAAACTGCGGATATCACCTTCATGAGCCGGCAACTTGCCACGCTGTTGTCCGCCGGTATTCCTGTGGTACAGGCGCTGTCTGCAATCGGCCGGGGACACGAAAATGTCGCCATGCAGGAAATGATGGGGGTTATTCGCAACGAGGTTGAATCCGGGACCTCACTGAGCCAGTCTCTGGGCAAGTATCCACTCCATTTTGACCGCCTTTATCTCAGTCTGGTCGAAGCGGGCGAACAATCGGGAAAACTGGATGACTTGCTGGGAAAAGTAGCCATATACCTGGAAAAAATTGAGGCTATTAAGAGCAAAATCAAATCCGCCCTATTCTACCCCTCGGCCATTGTCGTCGTCGCCATCCTGGTGGTGGCGCTGCTGATGTTATTCGTCATCCCCCAGTTTGAAAGCCTGTTCAAGGGTTTTGGCGCCGATCTGCCGACACTGACGCAGATGATCGTGAATCTTTCGCGTTGGTTTCAGGATTGGTGGTGGCTGTTTTTCGGAGTCCTGATCGGTTCAGTCATATTCGTTTCAGCCACCTACAAACGCTCAGAGAAGATGCAATATACCACCGACCGCTTGTTACTGCATATGCCGGTATTCGGCCCGGTAGTCAGAAAAGCCACTATTGCCCGCTTCGCCCGTACCCTGGCAACGATGTTCGGAGCCGGGGTGCCATTGGTCGATTCTCTGGGATCTGTGGCCAATGCCACCGGTAACCGGGTATACCAGAATGCCATTTTGGACATCAAATCCGAGGTCAGCACCGGCCGCAGCCTGGAGGCGACCATGACCCAGACCAAATTATTCCCCAATATGGTATTGCAGATGATCAGTACCGGCGAAGAATCCGGGGAGCTGGAAACTATGCTCAACAAAATTGCCGATTTTTATGAACGGGAAGTAGACGATGCCGTAGCTGCACTAAGCAGTCTGATCGAGCCTTTCATGATTGCCTTTCTCGGTGTGGTGGTGGGTACCATTGTGGTTGCCATGTATCTACCCATTTTCAAAATGGCTGCGGTTTTCTAAAAAGCCATGACCGAACTGCTGGCCCTACTGCAACATTCGCAGCCTGCTCTGATCGCGGTCGTTACGATACTTGGCGCACTGGTGGGCAGTTTTTTGAATGTGGTCATTTTTCGACTACCCAAGCGCATGCACTATGAATGGCAGCAACAGTGTCTGGATATTATGGGCACCGAGTCATCCCCCGTTCAAGACCCTCCCCCCGGGCTCATCCGACCGGCTTCCCATTGCCCCTCCTGTGGACACAATATTCTTCCCTGGCACAATATCCCAATTTTGAGTTACCTGCTATTACGTGGGCACTGTGCCTATTGCCAACACCGTATCAGTCTGCGTTATCCTCTGATCGAATTGCTCGCCGCCCTGACTGCCGCGATCAGCGCCATAATACTGGGTTGGGGAGCACAACTCTCCGTGGCACTGATATTGGGTTGGGCATTGATTATTTTGGCATTTATTGACTTTGACCAGCAACTACTGCCCGACCAGATTACCTTGCCACTGTTATGGCTCGGCTTGTTTTGTAATGTTCAATGGCAGGTCTTTTCCACACCCACACAGGCGCTGTACGGTGCAATGGTCGGCTATCTGTCATTGTGGCTGATCTACCAGCTGTTCAAGCTACTCACCGGCAAGGAAGGCATGGGCTATGGAGACTTCAAGCTGCTGGCCATGCTCGGCGCCTGGTTGGGTTGGCAACGACTGCCCACGGTCATCCTGTTAGCCGCCGTGGTTGGAACCGTGATCTCATTGGCCCTGATGGCAGCCAAACAACAAGGGCGTGATACACCAATCCCTTTTGGCCCATTTTTGGCCACAGCCGGCTGGTTTACACTGTTGTTTGGCGATACGATCGCGCGTAGTTATCTGCAACTCCTGCGCCCCTATTGATTCATGTTATGTATTGGTTTAACCGGTGGAATCGGCGCCGGCAAAACGGCCGTCT
>DRJH01000072.1 GCA_011052285.1 Gammaproteobacteria bacterium | reverse complement strand
TGGCTTTTGCTTCCATCAAGCTCTATACGATGGACGTACGGTTCGAGCAGCTCTACGACCCGGAGAGTCCAATCGCCGCCGCTACAACCAATGCCTACGCAGAAATCGCAGGGCTAAACGTTTGGGGGCAGCCTTTACCGCCTTATGTTCTGGTCATCGATGGAACAAATGCTATAGATCTTAATACCAGCGTAGCCCCGGTGATAAAGAAACTGGTGACAGTCATTACGCTGGAAACCCTGAGTAAAGGGCAACCTATTTTTGCAACGCCATACACGACACTTGCCTATCAGATGCTGAGAGAGGAATTGGGAAGCAATGGATCTAGTAACGACCTGAACACAACCTATTATAACGATTCTTTTCTTTCCGGTGTCCTGGCCGGTTTTAATCAGATGATTGGGCGTTCCCTTGGTTTTGGAATGGCTGTCGAGACCGATATATTTACCACACCACCAATAGTGACGGCAAGCACTACGAGCATTGCGCAACAGCAGTTGATGGTTAATTACCGTGCGGCAATTGAGGTGCTTTCCTCCATGCTTCACTCGATGTTTCTGTTAAACCCAACTATTAATACGGATACCCTGCTTCAGTTACTTGCAATCGATTTATACAGCGATGGTGTAATTGATAAAGTTGCCAATGGTGATGCAGTGATTGGCATTCATACTGGGGTGTTATCGCAAAACCCAATGTACTTGACCATAGCGAACACTAAATATTGGGCTCGGGATATTGTTGCCCTCATAGACGCTGAACGAGCTTTGGTTGGGCATAGTGCAGACATTCCTTTTTTAAAGGACGATATAGTCGTAGATCTCCAGCCGGCAACATTGGACTCGACGTCTGCCGTGGATAATCCACCGCAAATAGGCTATTCTGCGCCGGTGGGAGCTATATCCGATACAGTTATTATTACGACGCTCATTGCATCCGGACCGATTGTCATTGACGGTGAACAGGACAGGGTTATCAGCGGGTTACATATCAGCAACCCCAATGGTGACTGCATTCAGGTAAAAGGTGGATCCTCGCGTATCACCATCCAAAATAGCGAGATCGGACCATGCGGTGACATTGGAATTCAGATCGTAGGCAGCAGCAACATTACCGTATACAACAATTATATCCACGATACCGGCACGGAAGGTGTCTGGAGTTACGAGTCGGATTATATTGCGGTTGACTCCAACGTGATCATCGATGTGCGTTCTGGCTACGATATGTGGGGCGGGGGAGGCAGTAGGGGTTATCTCAGCTTTACCAATAATTTCGTTAAAAATGTGCAAAAAGAGTCCAACGGTGTCTCTGGCCCAGGTGATAATGGTGGAGGCAATATCGTGAACGCCAACTTCGTCAGAGGCGGAGGGGTACGTATCACCGATAATGTAGCCATCAATATCGCCGGTCAGAGCAGCACAGAAGACCTGGTGAACCTGTATAAATCGTATGGCAGTGCCTCCGACCCGATCCTTATTGCCCGCAACAAGTTTTACGGCGGAGGTCCCAGTACTTCTGGTGGCGGTATCATGCTGGGGGACCAGGACGGGACTTACCAGATCGCAGAAGACAACATTCTGGTTAACCCCGGGCAGTATGGTCTGGCGATAGCCGGTGGCCGCAATAACACCTTGAGAAACAACCAGGTGTATAGCGATGACCAGCGATCCTTTGCTAATGTGGGCCTGTATATCTGGCGGTTTGACAGCCAGGATGATGGAACGAAGCCCGGTCAGTGCTACAGTCATACGGTCGAGTTGAATCAGGTGACCTGGTGGCAGGGACCTGATCACGATGGCAACGGACAACCGGCCACCCGAATGGCGTCCTGGTATGCGGAAGGTGGAACTGGCGTTGATGGTCTTACACCTAACTGCGGCTCTGTTGCTGGCTGGAATAACAACAAGTTCGATACTGACAGCGCACAACCAGCCAATCTGGACGATTCTCTTTGGAATCCGGCATGGGATACCCCGGCCTTCCTTCCTCAGAATCCGTTCTATTACTGAGAAACATCAGCTGGCGTCGCCAACACGACGATGAGCAAAAACACTGGGCGGGTATCCGCCCAGTGTCTGCATTTGTTGTCAATGTTGTTACCGCATCCCGCTTGAAGTCTTCCGTATATTTTCTTCTCGTTCGCTTTTCTGTTGTCGTCTCACCTCCTTACGGCATTTTAATGCCTTAACTCGGTGTCCGGATGCATCCTACAACACGAAACGCAAACCTGGCTCCAGCAGTGCTCGATGAAAACAGCATTGTGAAGCTTGGGAGCATTTAGGGAATTAGGGGCGATCCATCGAAATATTCTTTTGAGGCACCATAGACTCATTTTGGTTAACGAAATACGCTACTAATGCTTCGGCAATTAATCTGTTACCGTCAGCATTGAAGTGTCCTTGGGGTTTTCCCAACGAGTCGAAGCCATTTTTTGATATGTACTTATCCATTATGAACTGTGTAGAGTCCACAAACGGAACATTAGAATCGGCAAGAAACATTAACAATGGGCGGTCCCACCTCTTGCCAGTATCTCGGATATGGTTGAGCTGATAAGGACCATTTAGAATAAGAACAAGAGGCTTTGCACCCAAGCGTTTACATCCGTCGGAGAAGCGCTTGATCAGGTACTTTGTCAACTCAAAGGCGTGCTCATTCATAAAAAAGTAGTCATAGAAGCCATAGAGCTCACCCTTTCTGATAATCCATTCTGGGATCGCCTGAATAAAGCTAACTGTATAGGGGAAACGTAGAGTAGGTTTTTTTTGGTACTTTTGGTACCAGTAGTCCCAAACCTCAAGGAACTGGACGAGCTCATCTGGCGGTTCACGAAGGATCCTAACTAGGCATTCCGATGTGGTGCACGGTAGCTCTTTCAGCTCATATCGTCTGTTGTTGCGAATGAAGATAGGTTTGAATGCGTAAGACCATCCGCTTTCGAAGTAGTAAGTCATATGATACGCAAGAACTCTCCTATATGTCTCTGAGTTCACAT
>DRJH01000071.1 GCA_011052285.1 Gammaproteobacteria bacterium | reverse complement strand
TGGATCGAGCGGTTCGACCTGGTGATTTCACTCCCCCAGTACCAGCTACCGGATCTGCCACAGGTGATGCATCTGTCGCTGCCGTTGATGAGAACAGATACGCGGGCTGTTTCAGCAGCAGCAGAAAGCTGGAAATCCAGGCTGGATAACCTGCCGAACCCAATCATTGCAGTATTGATCGGCAACGCCACACGCCCGTTTCGTTTCGATGCGGCAGTGACAAGTGAGCTGGTAACCCAGTGCAAGAAGCTTCAAAAACAATACGGCGGCAGCCTGTATTTTTTGACCAGCCGCAGAACCTCTCTGCAGATCATCGCGACCTTGAAGACACGGCTACCCGAGGATGCACAACTCTACGAATGGCATCAGAACAGCACGGAAAACCCCTACCTGGCACTGCTTGAACTTGCCGATTACTTTGTTGTAACCGGAGACAGCGCCTCCATGATGATTGAAGTCGCTGACCGGCGGAAGCCGTTAGCCATCTTTCAGCTACCTGTTTTCCGGCGCGGCCGTATCTGGCAGTCTTTGACCCAACGGCTTCATCCGGAACCCGGAACAGGTATCACCAACAGGCTGTTCACACTACTGGGAAACCTGCTCTACAAAACAGGAATCGCTGGATTTTCCAGGGATCTTACACAGCTCCACACAATGCTGGTCAGTGGAGGATTTGCTGTCTTCTCGGGCGAACCATTTCTAGAACCAACCAATACGCTGCCAGATGAACTTAGCCGGATTCGGGCGAAAATTCTGGCTTTACTGCCCGCCCCATGACTCTCCGGGAACGGGAACGGAATTTAAATGTCTTTGGTACAATCCCCACCATTAGTTCCCAAACAAATTTTTGTCCAGCCAATGAATTCCCTAGATACCGACAGACTGCACGCCATTACACCTCGCATGCAGTCTAACTACTGCGCAGTATGCATGTGCACATACAAGCGTCCTGCCGGGACTCGCCGATTACTTTGTGATCGCCGGTGACAACGGATCCTGGATTTGCCCACCGTTCTATGACCTCCTGACTATCCGCCCGGCCTGGAATTCCTTGCACTAATAGTCTGGTAACTAATCAACAATGCGAGTGGAAACCAGAACACCATCCACTCCTCTCTGGGCCGGGTAATTACGTCGTCTACAGCCGTCAGCATAACCCCAGTCGAGAATATCAGGATACCGAATACGACAAAACGCCCCTGCTCTCTCCACAGTCGCCATGCCTGTCGGTAAGCACTGGCAATCAATAGCAAAAATAACGTTAACCCGATTACACCGCCCTGCCAGAGCACACTCAGAAACGTATTGTGTGGTATCCAGAAATCTAACTTTGACGCCAGAAAATGCATTTCAGACAGGACTCCATGACCGAAAACCGGGGCATCCGCTACCTGGGTTATGGTTGCCTCCCAGATTGGCAGCCGATAACTCATACCTCGCTGCGAGGCAATCTCCATGCTCCCCGAGAATAAGATTGCCAATATACCAACACAAGCTATCAGCCAGACAATAGGGCGAACTCTTTCCTGCCATGCCATATTAAGAACAAGAAAAATCAACACAATAAACAGTGCGACAAAGGCGGTACGACTTTGCCCAAACCAGATGAAACACAGAAATATTATAACTGCGAAAACATATGAGGCCCTCGCACGCAAAGACGATGCCGTTAAGAGGTATCCTATGGCGAGCAATGCAAATACACCGTAAACATTGGCGAACTCGTTTATATTAGTCAACGTACCTATGCCGCGCATCCGCGACAACGGAAATCCATGGTTACTATACCAGATTACAAACGAGACCAGTGCAGCTACTGCTGCTACAAACACCGAAATTTTCAGCATCCGGTCAAACCCGGTTTTATACCGGTCATTCAAAAAATGGGTTATCGCAATAAAGGCCAGTATATAAACCGAAAGTGTCAGCTTTTGGCCAAACTCAAAAAGGTTGAACGGGTCACTCCATAGCGCACTTGCAAGCATGTATATCAAATACACGAGGGTCAGCTTAAATACAGGGTGTTCCTTTATTTCCCTGAGGGGCGCCGGAAGCACAAAGAGGGCAGGAATAAAAACAGCCCTTGCATAAAATCGATAATGTTCGTCGTAGTCAGGAAAGAAAAAATATCCTGTCGTGAACATACCATAGGTTACCAACAACAATCCGGAGATACATCTGTTTGCACGCTGAAGAAACGTGTCTGAAGGTATTGCCATATACAAACGCGCACCTATAAAGCTAACTACTCTGTAAGAATGACGACTGACTGATTATGCACCGATCTTTGGTAGCGGATGAAATGCCAATATCTGAAAAAACCGACTAGAGAGTCCCACCTAGTGAACATCACACTTCTTCCCGAGAAGAATATGGCGATAATTATCTACCGCATTTTCAATGGAAAACTCGCCACCCCTTGCCCGCAAAAGTCCTCTATCCAGCGGAGTATCCAGTGTCCGGCAGATCGCATCGGCAAGCGCGCATACATCACCAACCTGCACAAGCTCGCCATACTTCCCGTTTTCCAGTATTTCGGCCGGGCCGCTGGGGCAGTCTGTACTCACAACCGGACACCCGCACAATAATGCTTCAACCAGCACGTTGCCAAAGCCCTCATAACGGGAGGATAGAACAAACACAGCCGCCCTGTTCAGATAGGATAACGGGTTATCCACAAATCCGGGCATATCGAAGTCATCCATCACCCCCAGATGCTCCGCCTGCACCGCCAACTCTTTCTGCAAGGACTGTTGCTCACCGGATGTCACGTCGCCGCCCAGCAAAACCAGGCGCACTGCGCGTTGCTCCCTGACTCTGGCAAACGCATCCAGCAATAGCGGAAAATCCTTTTGCGCATCAAAACGACCGATACCAAGAATGACCGGTACACTCCCGGGTTCAAACCAGGGATGGTCCGACACTTCCTTGCACAGAACCTGCAAGCTCCGGGTTGCGACAGGGTTATACACGCTGGTTACTCGCTCCCGGGACAATCCAAGATATTCACATATATCTTTTTCTGCACCCCTGGATACGGCGACAACCGCATCTGCTCGGCGGTAATGTCTACGGATCAGGGTTAGCATATAGCTGTCCATAATCTCACTTTTTTTCTTGCCCAGTCTGTCATGTGCTGAATAATTCGCGTGAACACCAACCACTATACGGGTTTTCCCTTCACAATATTGCCCGGCCAGAACCGCATTGATGTTTGCCTTGGGCAAGGCAGACAAAAGCGCTGCTGGCTGGTTCGATTTTAGATACCTGATAATTGCCGGCAGGAATTTAAAAGTGCCGGGCACCTTGCGTAAGGTTGCCGATATACCCAGAACTGGCTTCAGGCTGGCAGGGTCGGCTGAAAAAGCAGATACTACACCCCGTAGAGGCATCGCAGCCTTGAGTTGAACCACGTTTACATTTGATGGTATCTGGTTGAGCAACGCGCCCTTCATCTTGCATATCAGCAGATCGGCTAAATACCCGGCGTCGGCAAACCCGCCGGCCAGATTCAGAATCACTTTCTCGGCTCCTCCGCCTGACAAGCTGTCCAGCAAAAAAGCAATGCGCACTGACTGTATTTTTTGATCTGTCATCTTCCGGCCAAATCCCTGAACTCTGCACTTTACGGGAAAACAGCGATTAAGTGCTGCCGTTGACCCTTTAATCCATAGTCTATGGCAGACTGCGCTCGGCAAACAAGTGCCGGAACTGGTACACTGTTTGGCCATTGAAAATTTCCTGGCCTATGCTCCTTCCCTCCGCAAGCAGACCCCGGAACTTGCTGCTACGATACACGCACTGAATTCTACAGGCCCTCTAGTGAAAAATGATTCTCTGAAATTCGACCAGAACACACATTTCGAATTTGGCAAGAACTGGGCCGAGTACAGCAAAAATATCGATGACACAGAAATCAATGATGCCCGGCACGAGCTGGCTCGCCTGCTTGCCAGCGGGTCACTGGAGGGGAAAACCTTTTTCGACATCGGGTGTGGATCCGGTATTCACTCACTTTCAGCACTACTGATGGGTGCAACCAGTGTACGTGCAATCGACCTTGACCCTGATTCGGTGAGTACCACACGCTCGGTTCTGGAAACTCGCTGGGATGGGGACAATTACCAGGTCGAGCAAATGAATATTTTTGACACCAATGCCAACCTCTTCCCGACATTCGATATAGTCTACAGCTGGGGTGTGTTGCACCACACAGGCGACATGTGGGGCGCTATAAAAAAAGCAGCTTCATTTGTCAGCCCAGGGGGCATACTTGCCATTGCCATCTACCGGAAAACTCCGTTATGCGGCTTCTGGAAAAAGGAAAAATGGCTATTCACCAACGGTGGCCCCATAGTTCGCGGCATCCTCACAGCGACCTACATAGCGATAAAAATACTGCGCGATATTGTACGCCTGAAAAACCCGATGAAAAAAATACTGCACTACCGGGAAGGCACACGCGGCATGCACTGGAAGTTCGATGTCGTCGACTGGCTCGGTGGATATCCCTATGAATCTGCATCGCTGGACGAAATCCGGGGCTTTCTCGAACCATCTGGATTCAGACTTACCC
>DRJH01000070.1 GCA_011052285.1 Gammaproteobacteria bacterium | reverse complement strand
GTAGTTAGCAAACTGAACGCTAACATTTTGTTTTTAATGGTAATACTGGAACACCCGTTGCCCATTTTGCTTAACAATGCAGGACGATGCAGAGCTGAATCTGCAAAAGTCCCGCATGAAGAAACTGCAGTTGTCCTTAGCTGAAAAATAAATTCCTCATAGCGGTTATGCATTTTTTCGCACAATCGTTAATGCCTCTGATAGTGAAGATGTTCCAACTGATTTTAGTATTTCCTTCTCATACTGAGCCATTAGTGGGGTATCAATATTTTGCCTTTTCACAGATATAAGATAGCTGATTCCATCCTTACCTTCCGAGCCTGCCTCACCACGAGCACTCTCTATTGCAAAGGCAGCCAGCTTTTGTGGTGTGGGCGCATCAATGTTTGCACCTATTTCCGTATAGAAAACGATCTCTATACCGCCCAACCCAACAATTTCTGCAACAACCACTTGATTTAAAGACGGGTTTATTGGATTTGGATAGCATTTATCTGAATTTTCTTGTCGAGTTTCCCTGCGCCATAACAGGTCTTTCGCCTTTGCAACATCTACGCTATCACTCAGGACCAGAATAACTGCCTTAACTGGTGAGCCATAATTTACGACAGGGATAACAGTTGGAGCACCATCACGCGATTGACTTGAACGGGCGAACTCAATATTAAAAGGTGTTTCAATATCAGTAATCTTTTTAGATACTAAGGACTTCAGCTCAGCACCAGGATCTTCGATTAGTGAACCATAGGCAAGAATTCCGATGCTACTCATGATTCTCTCTTACGCATAACTTTGTTTACTCAACAACACTATCTATTTCCCGCAGCGTTATTTCAAGCACATCCAACTGAGCCAGCAAAGTTGACCATCCTTCCCTCCAGCGGATATCGAGAGGTTCACTGGGCTGACAAAGCACCCTAGATGTCTCCAGTAAATTATTACAAATACTCGCGAGTTCTCGCACAGTTTGTGATACTTCATCCGAAACTACTATTGGACCAGGCCTATCCGGAATACTCATACCAGCCTTTTTGGCCACGATTCGCGCCAGAGCAAGAGTCAGCCGGCCGATTCTGGATCGGGCAACGTAGGCAGCATCAATGCCTTGTGCCACATCTCGTATCTTGGCAATTTCTTGTAAACAATGTTCAATGATAATCATTGGCATCAGTCGCAATAGCATTAACTACTTTCATCACTCGATTCAACCAAACTTCGACTTGAAATCTGGTGGGCTCTGATATGATCGCAATTCTTCCATCGGTATATAGCCGGTACTCGTATAGCCCAGGAAACTCTGCTGCGATTTCCGGTGACAAGCCGTATCGGGATACGATACGTTGCACTGGTGCGATACGCCCGAACGAAGGGTTTCCATTAAGCCAACAGCCCAGAATGGATGAATGACGCAATACTGTGCCCAATACGCCCAACTCATATGTAAATACTCCTCCCGATTCCAGCGATGTTTTCACATCCTCAAGAACAGCCATGAACCCACAAATATCGCGACGCGCATACTTGTAATCACCTATCTCTGACAACAGTTTGAACAACTGGCCCTTACCAATTTCTGCCTCCCATAAAACCTGACCTTCAGTCCTCAGATGATGCAGAAACAATGACCCGTAATCCGCCATTCCAATTACCTCACTCCATGAGTACTGGCTAATAGAAATATCACCAGGCAACTCCGGTACCAGTTGCGTCACCTCCTTTTTCGATACTTCTGTGTCAGATACCACAAAGATATCCACATCGCTCAGGACGTCCTCATCCCCACGAGCACGTGACCCATAAAGCCACACAGCGCATCCATATTCATTCATCGATGCAGACTCCACCGGAATATGTAGGCCGCAAATAGAGCAATCGCGACTACACCAAGAAGCGATTCTATTCCGGCAAGGACTCGCGCGGCATTACCCACAGCAACTACATTTGATACAACCCCTGTCGGGATAACATTCTCGAGACTAAAGTGGATTATCTCCATGAATCCCGGTGCTCGGTGAGACGCATGGTCTAGCTCATCTCGTAGCATATAAAACAGAGACGGGAATATAATCACAGACACGAGCAACAGATTTCTGACCAAAACCCATGCGCGCTCACCATAGCCCCACAACCATCGATTCAAAAGACTGAGGAGCCACTGCACTAGTGCCTCTATACGCCTCAGCGAATCATAATGTTCCCGATACCAGCTGGAATTTCCTTTTACTGCGGCTAAGAGATGTTCCTCGTGAGCTCGGATTTCTGCCATACGGTAGCTACGAGCCTCCCTGGCAAGCCCAAGGTTAGATGATTCGATCGCCAGATTCCGTGTTATATCTTCCCTCAGATTGTGCTCAGACGGAAAGCAATGAACGAACTCATCAAATGGAAGCTGGCATCCATGAAATACTGAATACTTAAAATCACAGCTTTTTAATGATATGTGCGAGAAATTACAGTCAATAAACCGACAGCCCATGAAGCGAGTATTTTGTAATTCTGCTCTACGGAAATAACAGCCGATAAATACGCAGTTCAGGAAGAGTCCATTCTGTATCTTTGCCTTAAGGAAACTATGATTCGCGAAGGTACAATGCTTATAGTTAGCATCCAGCATCATCTGGCAATCCAGACGTTGCCCTCCGAATGCTAAATCTTGCCCCTTGTATGGCTCGGTCAACGCCGCAACAGCACGCCCCAGAGAATATGCAGAAACATCAGTCATTATCCGACCTATATATCGCATTGATAAAGTCAGCGCACATCTCGAACGTGTGCCAAACGGATGGCGGATGCAGTATATGCTCTCCATGAGCATGCCAATTGCGAATCTTGTTCACTGTACGCAAGAGAATGTCCAGATAATCAACTGTATTGGTATTCGGCACCTCAGCTTCGTCATAGTTGATTTCCATTGAATCAAGACCCTTCTCATCCATCTCTCTAATTTTTTTGAAAAGATACTCATCTCTTGCACGCAGCATCGGCGCTCTGTGCCATGCCGAAAAGTCCTCATTCCTTATCCATCCTTGCTCAATCGAATATTCGATATAGGCGTACAGGCCTCTCTTCCTTTGCTTCTTCAGTTCAGCGATGACATCCTCCCCCAAGCGCTCACGCAGTGCATATTCCAATGTTGTGAATGCCTGCAGTGCAGCTACTGGGAAGAAGCTATATTCACACCACGTGTACAGAAGAACATTTTTCGCAATGTTAAATAAATTGTGAATATCCTCAGGAACTGAATTATCAAGATTTATCGATGCAACGGACTCATAATGATCCTTGAGTTCTTGGGGATGGTTTTCACCCGTAACCGGATCTTGCCGGACGTAGTGCAACATCCTCTCATCCGGCTGCATTACTGACTCTAATCCCGTGAATTCCTCCATGCCTATACTACCGTTGCATAAATGCTGCTATGCGCATCACGATAACTGTCATAGACGTGCTGATACACGTACTCACACTTTTCCTGGTATTTCTTTTCATCATAGACCTCAGGCAGGTTGCGGTCGAGAATATCCTCAATCGCCAGCAATACCTGGGCGCGAGTCTGCGCGCGTTTCCGCCAGTCCAGTCCGAGTTTTTCACGTCTGAGGGTTTCCAGCAGTCCCTTGGCAGCCTGTTTAACCTGTTTCTCTTGTTTTCTGGTCAGTGTCATATCAGGCTTGGTCAGAATATCGAAGATGGCGAGTTCTTCTTCCGTCAGCCCTTCCCGAATACCGCGTTGCTCTTCTTCGCTGAGCTCGCGGGGTTTTTCCTCTCCGGCCATCAACGGTGTGCCGGTAAAGCCAATGAATGCTGCATTAGGCAGGGCATTACGCATATTGAGCGCAAAAACATCGTACTGGCTGCGATGAGCCTCGTCCGTCACGACTATCACATCGGAGCGATCGGACAACATAGGATAGGTTGCCCCTTTTTCTACGCGAAATTTCTGAATCAGGCTAAATACATAGCGGTGATCCTCGCGTAACAGGTTTTGAAGATCCCCCGCATTTTCAGCGCGTGCCTCCTTCTCGGTAATGCAACCGGTGGAGACAAAGTTCTTATAGATCTGCCCATCCAGCTCCAGCCGGTCAGTCACCACCACAAAGGTCCAGTTGCCCGGCTGCTTGCGCAGCACCTTCTGCGAGAAAAACACCATGGAGAAGCTCTTGCCACTGCCCTGGGTATGCCAGAACACGCCAAGCCGCCCCTTGTTATCCTTGATATTCTGTACTGCCCGGATGGACTGGTTCACGCCGAGGTACTGGTGATATCGGGCAATGACCTTGATCGTGCCGCCCTGGATATCCTGATACAGAATGAAGTTCTCGACGATATCCAACAGACGCTGCCGTTCGCAGGTACCGCGCAGCACGGTTTCCAAACTGACGACACCGGTTTCACCCTCATCATTGATCTTTTTCCACTCGGCGAAATGCTCCCATGCCGAGGTAATGCTGCCCATGCGGGTCTGGGAACCATTGGACAGGATGATAAAGGCGTTGTACCAGAACAGTTGCGGAATGGCGGTCTTGTAGTCCGTCAGGTTATCGTCGTAGGCGTTCTTGAAGTTTTTGTGCGCCGCTTTGAGTTCGATGAACACCAGAGGAATGCCGTTCACAAAACCAATCAGATCCGCGCGCCGCGTGTAAACCTCACCGGTGATCCATAATTGCGATGCCAGAAAGAAATCATTCTTGCCCGGATCATCCCACTCGATAAACTGAATGGTGTAATCCTCGGCCTCACCACTTTCGCCTGTTTGTACCTGGGCGAGAAAACCATCCCGCAACAACCGATAGACTTCCTGGTTCGCGGCCACCATGCTCATGGCACTGCGGTCGCGGGCCAGTTCATCGACCGCCTGACCCAGCGCCTCGGCCGGTGCATCGGGATTGAGTGATTGCAGTGCAGGCAGGAGTTTGCTCTTAAGAACAATTTTGCCGCGATGCTCACAGCCGAGGGTTCCACTCTCACCATAGGTCTCGTTGTAACAGTCAAGCGTATCCCAGCATCTCACCAAACAGCGAGATGGCCGGTTGTTCGACCAGTTTGTCTTCGGAATAAGACGATGCCATAACCGTTTATAGTGTCTCCAGCACCTGTGCCAACCGTTTTATGCTCTCTTCCCGCTTGCGGGGACTCATCACCGCCAGGTTCCGCTGTTTCCACTTCACCGGCGGCAGATCGTGTATATTTTCAAAGGGTAACAGACTCCAACCTGGTTCACCCTGTTTCAGTGCGAGCAGGAATCGTTTGTGTGCTTCAGACAGCTTCTCGTGAATCAGGCGAACCATCGTGACGCGGGTTTCTTCCAGCTCCTGCAAACTAACGGTTTTAAACGCCATACCCACAAAATGGTTAGTATAGATATCCTTCAGTGGTACAAAATTAGGCGCCAGCATCTCCGCGATCGGCCGATTTCCACTGATCGGATACACCACAAAGACATCGACCAGGTTGGCACCGATACCGTCATCT